>CANGML010000014.1 GCA_947454585.1 Comamonadaceae bacterium | reverse complement strand
GCCGGCATCATGGAATTGGGCATGTCCCACCGCGGTGAGCACGCCGAGATCGAAACCTTCGTCGGCCAATCGGTGGACTCTGAGCTGTCCGGCAACATGATCGACATCTGCCCTGTCGGCGCGTTGACCAGCAAGCCCTTCCGCTACAGCGCGCGTACCTGGGAATTGAGCCGCCGCAAGTCGGTCAGCCCTCACGATGCCACCGGTGCCAACCTGATCGTTCAAGTGAAGAACAACAAGGTGCTGCGTGTGGTGCCTTTGGAAAACGAAGACGTCAACGAATGCTGGATTGCTGACCGCGACCGTTTCAGCTACGAAGCCTTGGACAGCGCAGAGCGCTTGACCAAGCCCATGCTCAAGCAAGGCGGCGCGTGGAAAGAAGTCGATTGGCAAACGGCCCTCGAGTACGTGGCCAACGGCCTGCAAGGGATCAAGGCCCAGCACGGCGCACAGGCCATTGGCACTTTGGCCAGCCCACACAGCACGGCGGAAGAGTTGTACCTGGCAGCATCGTTGACGCGTGGTTTGGGTAGCCAAAATATCGACACGCGTATGCGCGCAGCGGATTTTCAGCATGACGGTCAAACGCGTTGGTTGGGCACGTCAGTGGCTTCTCTCTCTACGCTGCAACGCGTGTTGGTAGTGGGCTCAAATATCCGTAAAGACCAACCTTTGTTGGCCCAACGTCTGCGTCAAGCTGTGCGCAACGGTGGCAAGGTCAATGCCCTCAACGCCCAAGCCTTCGACTGGGCCATGCCTGTGGCCAATACCTTGGTGGCTGATGCAGCCCACTGGGTGCAAGCCTTGGCTGACATCGCAGCAGCTGTAGGCGCCATCACCGGTGCGGCGGCTCCTGTAGCAGGGAACGCCAACGGCGCTGAAGCCCAAGCCATCGCCAAGTCCTTGACGGGCGGTGAGCGCAAAGCCATTTTGTTGGGTAATGCAGCGGCGCATCACGCCAAAGCCTCGAGCTTGCTCAGCTTGGCCAACTGGATCGGCGCACAAACTGGCGCGACTGTGGGTTACCTCGGCGAAGCCGCCAATACCGTGGGTGCGCAAGTGGTGGGCGCTTTACCCACTGCGGATGGCCAACACGCAGGCCAAATGTTGGCAGGTGGTTTGAAAGCCGTCTTGTTGCTCAACACCGAGCCCGCTTTCGACGCCGCCCACGGCGATGTCGCGGCCAAAGCCATCGGCCAAGCTGAGATGGTGGTGACCTTGTCTCCCTTTAAGGCCAATATGGACATCAGCGATGTGCTGTTGCCTATCTCGCCCTTCACCGAAACGGCGGGCACGTTCATCAACACCGAAGGTCGCGTACAGAGCTTCCACGGCGTGGTCAAGCCTTTGGGCGAAGCACGTCCTGCATGGAAAGTGTTACGCGTGTTGGGCTCCATGCTCCACGTGCCTGGCTTCGACTTCGAGACCATCGAAGAAGTCCGCGCTCAAGCGATCCCTGCCGACGTGCAAGCCCTGTTGTCCAACGCTTGTTCTGCCAGCGTAGACGTGAGCCCAGCAGCAGGCCAGCCTGTCTCTGCGGCAATTTACCAACTCGACAGCTTGGTGCGTCGCGCCCCCTCGCTGCAACTCACGGCTGATGCTAACTTGCAAGGAGGCCTGTGATGGTTGACAGCATTTACAACGCAGGGTTTGGCTTGATGTCCGCGGTGTGGTGGACCACGCTGGCGTGGCCCGTGCTCTGGACTTTGCTCAAGATCGTCGCCGTGCTGTTGCCCTTGCTCGGTTGTGTGGCTTACCTGACGTTGTGGGAACGCAAAGCCATTGGCTACACCCAAATCCGTAAAGGTCCGAACCGCACAGGCCCTGGTGGTTTGTTGCAACCCATCGCAGATGCGCTGAAGTTGCTCACCAAAGAAATCATCATCCCCACCCAAGCGACCACCAGCTTGTTCTTCTTGGGCCCGATCATGACCATCATGCCCGCCTTGGCAGCATGGGCGGTGGTGCCATTTGGCCCCGACGTTGCATTGGCCAACGTCAACGCCGGTTTGTTGTTCCTGATGGCCATCACCTCGCTGGAGGTTTACGGCGTGATCATTGCCGGTTGGGCCTCTAACTCCAAGTACGCGTTCATTGGTGCCATGCGTGCCTCGGCGCAAATGGTGAGCTACGAAATCGCAATGGGCTTTTGCTTTGTGATCGTCTTGATGATCTCCAACAGCTTGAACATGACCGACATCGTCATGGGCCAAGCCAAAGGCATGATGGCTGACCAAGGGCTGGGCTTCTTGTCTTGGAACTGGCTGCCTTTGTTCCCTGTCTTCCTGATTTACTTCATCTCGGGTTTGGCCGAGACCAACCGTCACCCGTTTGACGTGGTGGAGGGTGAATCCGAAATTGTGGCGGGCCACATGATCGAATACTCGGGCATGTCGTTTGCCATGTTCTTCTTGGCTGAATACGCCAACATGATCTTGGTCTCGGTGTTGACCGTGGTGATGTTCTTGGGCGGCTGGTTGTCACCCATCGACAACGCCTTGTTCAACATGATCCCCGGCTGGATTTGGCTCGGGTTAAAGACCTTTGTGGTCGTGACCATGTTCTTGTGGGTGCGCGCCACGTTCCCACGTTACCGCTATGATCAAATCATGCGTTTGGGCTGGAAGATCTTTATTCCTCTCACGCTCATTTGGTTGTTGGTGGTGGGTGTTTGGATTCAAACCCCTTGGAATATCTGGAATTAAGTTATGACCACCACTACACATTCCGTTCCCTTCTCGTGGCGCGACTTTTTGTCGAGCTTTCTGTTGCTTGAGCTGTTCAAAGGCATGGCCCTCACCGGCAAGTACATGTTTTCGCCCAGCATCACCATTCAGTTTCCGGAAGAGAAGACACCTCTGTCACCCCGCTTTCGTGGCTTGCATGCTTTGCGTCGTTATGAGAACGGCGAAGAGCGTTGCATCGCTTGCAAACTGTGTGAAGCTGTCTGTCCCGCGATGGCGATCACGATCGAGTCCGACCAGCGTGCAGACGGCAGTCGCCGTACCACGCGCTACGACATCGATTTGACCAAGTGCATCTTCTGCGGTTTCTGCGAAGAGAGCTGCCCAGTGGATTCAATCGTCGAAACGCACATCTTTGAGTACCACGGCGAAAAACGTGGTGACTTGTACTTCACCAAAGAAATGCTGTTAGCCGTGGGCGACCGCTACGAACCCGAAATCGCTGCGAACAAAGCAGCGGATGCCAAATACCGTTAAAGATTTGATGATGGACGTACTTATGGATGTGAAGTCGGCTCTTTTTTACGCGTTTTCAGCGGTGATGCTGTTCGCAGCATTCCGCGTCATCACGGCGCGCAACCCTGTGCATGCGGCCTTGTATTTGGTGTTGGCGTTTTTCCAAGCCTCAGGCATTTGGATGCTGCTCCAAGCAGAATTCCTTGCTATCACGCTCGTGCTCGTGTACGTGGGTGCCGTGATGGTCTTGTTTTTGTTTGTGGTGATGATGTTGGACATCAACCTGGACACCCTTCGCCAAGGTTTCTGGAACCATTTCCCCCTGGCCGCGACCGTGGGTGCCGTGATCGCCTTGGAGTTGGCCGCTGTGTTGTTGGGGGGCTTCCGTGTCAGCGTGCCGCATCAAGCTGCGACGGAGGTGCTGGTGGCGCCTGCCCCAGTCGCTGCTGCCTCTGCCGCTGATGTGGGTCACATGGTGGTGGCACAAGTGTCCAACACCAAAGCGTTGGGCATCTTGCTCTACACCGAGTACCTCTATCCCGTGCAAGTGGCAGCCCTGATTTTGTTGGTGGCCTTGATTGCGGCCATCGCCTTGACCTTGCGTGCACGCAAAGACAGCAAATTCCAAAATGCGGGTGACCAAGTGCGTGTCAAAGCCCGTGACCGTGTGGAACTGGTGAAGATGGATGCTGTCAAGCCTTCACCTGCCGCGCCCGCCGCAGAGGAGACAAAAGCATGAGCATCACCTTAGGCCATTACCTCACGCTGGGCGCGATTTTGTTCGCACTGTCTGTGATTGGTATTTTCTTGAACCGTAAAAACTTGATCGTCTTGCTGATGGCGATTGAGCTGATGTTGCTTGCGGTCAATATGAACTTCGTGGCGTTCTCGCACTACTTGGGCGACTTGAACGGCCAAATTTTTGTTTTCTTCATCTTGACCGTGGCAGCTGCTGAATCTGCCATCGGCCTGGCGATCCTGGTGCAGTTGTTCCGCAACAAGTCCAGCATCAACGTGGATGAACTCAACACGCTCAAGGGTTAATTCAAATGTCACAAACCCTGCAAGCTTCTACTTTGTTGGCGGTGCCTATGGCGCCGCTGGTGGGCTCCGTCTTGGCTGGTATTTTTGGGACGCGCTTTGGCGGCAACCAAATTGGCCGCGCTTTCACCCACACGCTCACCATTTTGGGCGTGTTCATCGCCTTCGTGCTGTCTGCCATGACGCTGCAAAGCGTGGCCTTGGACGGTGCACGTTTCAACGAGACCCTCTATACCTGGATGGTGGTGGGTGATTTGAAAATGGAAATCGGCTTCATGGTCGACGGCCTGACTGCCATGATGATGTGCGTGGTGACCTTCGTGTCCTTGATGGTTCACCTCTACACCATTGGTTATATGGAAGAGGACGAAGGCTACAACCGCTTCTTCTCCTACATCTCTTTGTTTACCTTCTCCATGTTGATGCTCGTCATGAGCAACAACATGCTGCAACTGTTCTTCGGTTGGGAGGCGGTGGGCTTGGTGTCTTACTTGCTCATCGGTTTTTGGTTCAACAAACCGACGGCGATCTTCGCCAACATGAAGGCCTTCTTGGTCAACCGTGTGGGTGACTTCGGTTTCATCTTGGGCATTGGTTTGATCGCGGCTTACGGTGGCACCTTGAACTACGCGCAAGCCTTTGCTAAAGCAGCTGAATTGGGCGCACTTACATTCCCTGGTACGGACTGGATGTTGGTGACCGTGATCTGCATCTGCTTGTTCATCGGTGCGATGGGCAAGTCGGCGCAGTTCCCACTGCATGTGTGGTTGCCTGATTCGATGGAAGGCCCCACACCGATTTCTGCCTTGATCCACGCCGCGACCATGGTGACCGCCGGTATCTTCATGGTCACGCGCATGTCGCCGTTCTTTGAGTTGTCCGACACCGCGCTGAACTTCATCTTGGTGATTGGTGCCATCACGGCCTTGTTCATGGGCTTCTTGGGCCTGATTCAAAACGACATCAAGCGTGTGGTGGCTTACTCCACCTTGTCGCAGCTCGGCTACATGACGGTGGCCTTGGGCGCGTCGGCCTATTCAGTGGCTGTGTTTCACTTGATGACCCACGCGTTCTTCAAAGCGCTGCTGTTCCTTGGTGCCGGTTCCGTCATCATGGGGATGCACCACAACCAAGACATCCGCTGGATGGGTGGCGTGCGCAAGTACATGCCTATCACGTGGATCACCTCCTTGTTGGGTTCACTGGCCTTGATCGGTACACCGTTCTTCTCGGGCTTCTACTCCAAAGACAGCATCATCGAAGCGGTGGCTGAAAGCACTTTGCCTGGTGCAGGCTTCGCTCACTTCGCCGTGTTGGCCGGTGTGTTCGTGACGGCGTTCTACTCGTTCCGCATGTACTTCCTCGTGTTCCATGGCGAAGAACGGTATGACCAAAACCCTGATGCGCATCATGACCACCACGACCATCATGACGACCACGGCCATGACCACGCTCCCCACGAATCTCCTTGGGTGGTGACGGTGCCCTTGATCTTGCTGGCGATCCCCTCTGTTCTGATTGGTTTTTACACCATCGACCCTCTGTTGTTTGGTGAGTTCTTCAGCGATGCGATCTTCATCAACGCCGACAAACACCCTGTGATGCACGAGTTGTCGCACGAGTACCACGGCGCCGTGGCCATGGCCATGCACGCGTTCAGCACAGCACCCTTTTGGTTGGCTTTGGCGGGCGTGGTGACGTCTTATTACATGTACATGATCAACCCGGCAGTCCCTGCCGCGATCAAGCGCGTGTTCCATCCCATTTATGTCTTGTTCGAGAACAAGTACTACTTGGATTGGATCAACGAAAACATCTTGGCCCGTGGTGCCCGTGCCTTAGGTACAGGTCTGTGGAAGGGGGGCGACCAAGCCATCATCGAAGGCGGTGTGGTGAATGCGTCTTGGAAATTGGTGGGTTGGGTCTCCTCCGTCACGCGGCAGTTGCAGTCGGGTTACCTCTACCACTACGCCTTGGTCATGATCTTGGGCGTGTTCGTGCTGATGACCTGGTTCGTCTGGCTCAAATAAGGAGAATAAAAAATGGGTGTGTTGAGCCTTGCCATTTGGGTGCCAATTGTTTTTGGCATCGTCTTGCTCGCCTTTGGGCGTGACGAGCATGCGAAGGTCGTGCGTTGGATGGCCTTGATCGGTTCCATCCTGAGTTTGGTGGTGACCTTGCCCTTGTATAGCGGTTTCGATACCAGCACAGCAGCCCTGCAATTCGTAGAAAAGTCGATGTGGATTGAGCGCTTCAATGTGTTCTACCACTTAGGCGTGGATGGGTTGTCCATGTGGTTCGTGCTGTTGACCGCGTTCATCACGGTGATCGTGGTGATCGCGGGTTGGGACGTGATCACCGAGCGCGTGAACCAATACATGGGCGCGTTTTTGATTCTGAGTGGTTTGATGATCGGCGTGTTTTGTGCGGCCGACGGCATGCTGTTTTATGTGTTCTTTGAAGCGACCTTGATCCCGATGTACTTGATCATTGGTATCTGGGGTGGTCCAAACAAGATCTACGCTGCCTTCAAGTTCTTCTTGTATACCTTGCTCGGTTCTTTGTTGATGTTGATCGCCTTGATCTATCTGTACACCCAATCGGGCGGCAGTTTTGATTTGGCGATGTGGCACAAACTACCACTGCCAGCGCACGCACAAACCTTGTTGTTCTTTGCTTTCTTTGCCGCCTTTGCGGTGAAAGTGCCGATGTGGCCTGTACACACGTGGTTGCCCGACGTTCACGTCGAAGCACCTACCGGTGGTTCTGCCGTGCTGGCCGCGATCATGTTGAAGCTGGGCGCTTATGGTTTCTTGCGCTTTTCATTGCCCATCGCGCCTGATGCGGCACATGAGTACGCGTGGCTCATGATTGCTTTGTCACTCATCGCTGTGGTCTACGTGGGCTTGGTGGCCATGGTGCAAGAAGACATGAAGAAACTGGTGGCTTACTCATCCGTGGCACACATGGGCTTTGTGACCTTGGGCTTCTTCATCTTCAACGACATCGGCGTGTCGGGGGCTTTGGTGCAAATGATTGCGCACGGCTTTGTGTCGGCCGCGATGTTCTTGTCAATTGGTGTGTTGTACGACCGCATGCACTCCCGCGAAATCGCCAGCTACGGCGGCGTTGTCAACACCATGCCCAAGTTCGCCGCTTTTGCTTTGCTGTTTGGTATGGCCAACTGTGGCTTGCCCGGTACGGCGGGTTTCGTGGGGGAGTGGATGGTGATCTTGGGGGCCATCAAGTACAACTTCTGGGTGGGCTTTGCCTCGGCCTCGGCCTTGATCTTTGGCGCGGCTTACACCTTGTGGATGATCAAGCGCGTCTATCTCGGCCCTGTGGCCAATGACCATGTCAAAGAATTGACCGACATCAACAGCCGCGAGTTTGTGATGTTGGCCCTGCTGGCCATCGCTGTCTTGGCCATGGGTATCTTCCCCAAGCCCTTCACCGATGTGATGGATGTGTCCGTGGCTGAGTTACTCAAGCACGTGGCCATTTCCAAGTTGCCCCAATAAAGAGGGATAGACCTAATGATTGAAAAATTCAACTTAGCAGCGCTGTACCCCGAGCTGTTGTTGGTCGTGATGACGATCGTGATTGCGATGATCGACTTGTTCGTCAAATCGCCTCGACGGACTGCCACTTACGTGCTGTCATTGTTGACGATGGCGGTTGTGGCGGTGCTTCAAGCCCACGATGCCAGCAGTGGCACGACGGTGTACAGCTTTGGCAACATGGTGGTGTCTGACCCCATGGGCAACTGGCTCAAGTGCTTCTCTACTTTGGCTGTGTTTGTGACCTTGGTGTATGGCCGTCCCTATGCGGCTGACCGTGACATGCTCAAACACGGTGGCGAGTTGTTCACCTTGGGTCTGTTTGCTTTGCTGGGCATGTACGTCATGATCTCAGGCAACAACTTCCTTGTGCTGTATCTCGGCGTGGAATTGTTGGCATTGTCTAGCTACGCCTTGGTTGCCTTGCGCCGTGACAACGCGACTGCGTCTGAAGCGGCCATGAAGTACTTTGTGCTCGGCGCATTGGGCAGCGGCTTTTTGCTGTATGGCATGTCGATGCTGTATGGCGCGACGGGCTCACTCGACATCAGCACCGTGTTCAAAGCGGTGGCATCTGGCCAAATCAACCACAAAGTGTTGGTCTTGGGCTTGGTCTTCGTGGTGTGTGGTTTGGGCTTCAAATTCGGGGTGGTGCCTTTCCACATGTGGGTGCCCGATGTGTACCAAGGTGCGCCAACTGTGGTGACGCTCATGATCGGCGGCGCGCACAAATTGGCCGCGTTCGCGATGACCATGCGCTTGTTGGTTGAAGGTTTGATGCCGTTGGCCATTGATTGGCAACAAATGTTGATGGTCTTGTCCGTTGCATCGCTGCTGATTGGTAACTTGGCGGGTATTGCGCAGACCAACTTGAAACGCATGGTTGCGTTCTCCACCATCTCGCAAATGGGTTTTGTGTTGATCGGCTTGTACTCGGGCGTGGTCAATGGGAACACCGCTGCGGCGGCAAACGCCTACAGCTCGGCCATGTTCTATGTGGTGACGTACGTCCTTACCACTTTGGCTGTGTTCGGCATCATCATGCTGTTGGCGCGCGAAGGTTTTGAGAGCGAAGAAATCGCTGACTTTGCGGGCTTGAACCAACGCAGCCCCCTGTATGCAGGCGTCATGGCTTTGTGTATGTTCTCTTTGGCGGGTGTGCCTCCCATGGTCGGCTTTGCCGGTAAGCTGTCGGTCTTGCAAGCTTTGGTGGCCTCTGACCAACCCGGTGCTATTGCTTTGGCCACCTACGCGGTGATGATGTCTTTGTTGGCTGCGTTCTATTATTTGCGCGTGGTCAAAGTCATGTACTTTGATTCGCCTTTGACGGCCAGCACGGTGTCGGCTGGCAAAGATGTACGCGTGGTCTTGTTGATCAACAGCGGCTTGTTGTTGGTGCTGGGCTTGTTGCCTGGCGGCCTGATGACTTTGTGCGCCCGCGCCATCATTTCTACCCTGGGAACCTAAGCCTGACATGCGCTAACTCAGCCAGCCTTCGCGCTGGCTTTTTTTATGATGACGATGACACCTCTCACTGACGACCACTTGGTTGAACACACGGTTGACCATGTCGAATTGCTCAAAGGCCATTTTTTGCATGCCTTTCGCGACACCGTGCGTTTGCCCAGCGGAGACACGGCTACCCGTGAGTTTGTGATTCACCCAGGCGCGGTGATGATCATCGCCATGCGCGACGATGGTCGCTTGGTGATGGAGCGCCAATACCGTTACCCTGTCCAACAAGTGATGATGGAGTTTCCTGCGGGCAAGCTCGATCCGGGTGAAGACCCTCGGGTCTGCGCTCAGCGCGAGCTGCTGGAGGAAACGGGTTATCGCGCGGCGGAGTGGGCCCATGCCGGTGTGTTGCATCCGGTCATCAGCTACTCCACCGAGTTCATCGACATTTGGTTTGCCCGGGGTTTGAGTCAAGGCGAGCGTCAGTTGGATGAGGGCGAGTTCCTCGAGGTGTTTGATGCGAGCCTAGACGAGTTGCTGGCATGGTCCCGCGATGGCCAATTGACCGATGCCAAAACTTTGACGGGACTGCTTTGGTTGCAAAACTACCTGAGCGGTGCTTGGCCTTTGACATGGCAGCACGTGTGAGTCAAGCTGCGGGATAATCGCCGTTATGAAAGTTCTAGACCTTCAATGTGGCCAACACCATGTGTTTGAAGGCTGGTTTGGTTCCGAAGACGATTTCCAAAGCCAGCTCACGCGTGGCATGGTGTCGTGCCCGATGTGTGGTGATGCGCAGGTGACCAAAAAACTCAGCGCGCCACGCCTGAACTTGAACACCTCACGCGGCGAGCCTGAAGCAAGCGCACCTGCCCCAACCCAGGCGCAGGAACCGGTCACCGGGACCCAAGCCACGAACACCTCAGCCGCTTTGCCTGCACCTGCCTTACCTAGCCTACAAGATGTGGCCAACTTGGAACCGGCCCAATTACAAGCGGCCTGGCTCCAGATGGTTCGCCATGTGGTGGCCAACACCGAAGATGTGGGGAAAAGTTTTCCTGAAGAAGCCCGCAAGATGCATTACGGCGAAGCTGAGTCGCGCAATATTCGCGGTCACGCTACGGCTGAAGAAACCGAAGCGTTGATCGATGAGGGCATCGCCGTCATGCCCTTGCCACTGCCCAACGCGCTCAAAGAGCCTTTGCAGTAAACCGCTGAACGGCGGCCAGTGTTTGCGCCAAGGCATCGGGTGCATCGCAAGGCACAACGAGGCGATCATCCATACCACGCAGCCACGTGAGTTGCCGTTTGGCCAACTGGCGTGTGGCTGCCACGCCCAGTTCATGCAGTTGGGGCAGGATGCTTTCAGCTGTCGCCCCGCTGGCATGCGCCAAATCCAGCAACGCCCACGCTTGCCGATAGCCTACACAGCGCATGCTGGGCAAGTCAATATGCAAGTCGCCTCGCGCTCGCAGGGCTTGCACCTCAGCCAAGAATCCGCCCGCCAACATCAACTCAAAGCGCTGCGCAATGCGCGCATGCAGCCACGCACGGTCCAGCGGCTCTAGCGAGAGCAGGGGCATGTTCAGTGTGGTTTGTGCGTCACGCGAGGCTTGGTTCTCAGCAAACCACTGCGACAAAGCTTTGCCGCTCACGCGCCACACTTCGAGGGCGCGCGAAATCCGTTGTGAGTCGTTGGGCGCCAGTCGTGCGGCAGTGACGGCGTCGACCTTGGCCAGCTCCGCATGCATCGCGGGCCAACCCAAGGTCATGGCTTGTTGTTCGATCTCTGCACGCAGCGCGGGATGTGCGGTGGGCAAGTCGTCGATGCCATCGCGCAAGGCCTTGAGGTAGAGCATGGTGCCCCCCACCAGCAACGGCAATTTGCCGCGAGTGCGCACCTCGGCCATCAAGGCCGTGGCATCGCGTGCGAACTCAGCCGCGCTGTAGGCATGCAGCGGGTCGCGTATATCAATCAGGTGATGTCTTACTTGGGCTAGCTCGTCGGCGCTGGGCTTCGCCGTGCCAATGTCCATGCCGCGATAGACCAAGGCCGAGTCGATGCTGATGATCTCCACGGGCCAGCGTTGTGCAATAGCCAAGGCTGCCGCCGTTTTGCCGCTGGCCGTGGGGCCGACCAAGGCCATGGCATCCACGGACCAGCCAGGCGCCAACTCAGACACGCGGACCTCCGCGGCGCTGCACCAACACCCAGGCCGAGAGGGCGGTGATGACGGACCAGAAAGCGATGCTCTGCGCCATGGGCAGCGCAGAACCATCCTTGGCGGTGCCCAACCACAAGCCCGTGGCAAAGGCGGCCACCATCATCAAAAAACCACCCAAGGCAGAGGCTGCGCCTGCGGCTCTCGGAAAGGGGCCTACAGCGCCACTTTGCCCGCAGGGTTGGTGAATGCCGTGCGCCAAGATATACAGATAAAACGGCCCCATCAAACTCAACACGCTCTGCCACCCCAGCCAAGCGTTGAGCGCCATCAGTCCACCCCCTAGGAGCGTCAAAAGGGCGGCGATGGCCACTGTTTTTTGAACCCCAAAACGCACCAACAGACGACGGCAAACAACGGTGCCCAGAATGTAAGTGAAAGACATCGAGAACAGCAGACCGCTGTAATGCC
Organism: Comamonadaceae bacterium; assembly: GCA_947454585.1. Taxonomy (GTDB): domain Bacteria; phylum Pseudomonadota; class Gammaproteobacteria; order Burkholderiales; family Burkholderiaceae_C; genus Limnohabitans. The sequence continues at coordinate 5,101 of CANGML010000014.1, read as the reverse complement.
AGCGGGTCAAACCGAGCACGTCCATGAAAACAAAAGACGAAGAAGCCAAAAACGTGAACAAACCGCCATAGGTACCCACCGAGACGCAGGTGAATGCCACGAAGGTGGGATGTTTGAGGATGTGCCACCACGTGTTGACAAGCACGCGGGCTTGCAAGGCTTGTGGATTTTTGCGCTGCACCGTTTCTTCGAATTTCCAAGCGACCAACGCTAGCGCCACCGTGCCATAGCCTACGATCAACATCATGGCGGCGTGCCAGCTGAAAAGGTTGGTGAGTAAACCGCCTAAGGGCGCACTGCCACAGGCCAACAGACCCAGACCGGTGAGTGCCTTGGACATCACGCCCGCACCTGTTTCAGGGGTGTACAGATCGCGCACGATGGCCCGCGCGCACATCACCACCGCCCCCATGGCTGCGCCTTGCAAGGCGCGCCACACGATCAGTTCTTGCATGCTGTTGGACATGACGCAACCCAAGCCCGCTAAGGTAAAGGTGGCAATACCCCACAACAAAATCGGACGTCGACCAAATCGGTCGGACAGCGGGCCCCAGAACAGTTGCGACATACCAAAGGCCAACAACATGGCACTTAAGGTGAGTTGCACCTGAGACAAAGCAGCGCCAAATTCCAGCTTGATTGCCGGTAGCGCTGGCAAATACAAATCGGTAGCCATCGGCTGCATGCCGAGCAGCAGGGACAGCAACACAATGATCAGGCTGGGCGACATCAACGCCCGCGCAAAAATAGCGCGTCGAGTTCACGCATCGTGAGTTGTCGCCAGGTGGGACGTCCGTGGTTGCATTGGTCGGAGCGCTCGGTCACTTCCATTTGGCGCAGCAAAGCATTCATCTCATCAATCGTGAGTTTGCGGTTGGCACGCACCGCGCCATGGCAAGCCATGGTGGCCAACAGCTCGTTGCGGGCGCGCTGTACCACCGTGCTGGCGTCGTGTTGCGACAGTTCAGCCAACACACTGCGCGCCAAAGCCACCGCATCGCCTTGTGCCAAGGTGCTGGGCACGGCACGCACGGCCAAGGTTTTGCTCGAGAGGGTAGAGATTTCTAAGCCCAATTCATGCAGCGCTTGTTCGCAGGCCTCGGCTGTCGCCACCTCTTGCGCGGTGGCCGTAAAGGTGGCCGGAATCAACAGCGGTTGGCTACTCAGGTGCTGCGCATCGATTTGGGTTTTGAGTTGCTCGTACACGATGCGCTCGTGTGCAGCATGCATATCGACCAGCACCAAACCTTGCGCGTTTTCAGCCAAGATGTAGACGCCGTGCAGCTGGGCCATGGCTTTGCCCAAAGGCCACGTCTCGGGGGCCGCTTCTTGCAAGGATGGAGCAGGTGAAGGTGCTGCATTGAAGGCACTGGGGGCAACGCTTGGCGTGTTGTGTTCCTCAGCGGCAAGCGATGTGCGCGTTGTAGGCTGCCACAGGGCACTCAAGTCAGACACGCGCGAACCGGCCAAAGGCATAGGTGTTTGCTGCCAATTGGCAGGGGGCCACGCGGTGCCCGTCATCGGCAGTTCATGGTGTTGCAGGGCGTTGGCCATCAGCATGTTGGCGCGTGGCACAGCCAAGGCGTTTTCTACCGCGTGGCGCACCGCCTGGTGCACCTCGCGGCCATCACGGAAACGCACCTCAATCTTGGTGGGGTGGACGTTGACATCCACACGCGTGGGGTCAATCTCGACGTACAGCGCATAGATGGGCTGGCGGTGGCCGTGCAGCACGTCTTCGTAGGCGCTGCGTGCGGCATGGGTGATGACTTTGTCACGCACATAGCGACCGTTCACATAGGCAAATTGGTGATCGGCCCGCGAGCGCGCCGCGTCTGGAATGCCCGCACGTCCCACCACGGTGACGTGGCCTGATTGGTAGTGCACCGCCACGGAGTTGTCTAAAAAATCATCGCCCAACACATCGGCCAAGCGACGACCCAGGGCGCTCATGCGTTGTGCGTTCACGTCTTCGCCCGAGGTGAGATCGATCGTTTGCGCACGCCACTGCTCGACCAGCTTGCCCTCATGCCATATGGCAAAGCCCACCTCGGGGCGGGTGAGGGCGTGGCGGCGCACCGCTTCTACACAATGCGCCAATTCGGTGTTGTCGGTTTTTAAAAACTTGCGCCGTGCAGGCGTGCTGTAGAACAGCTCTTTGACTTCCACCGTAGTACCTGGCGCGCGTGCGGCAGGTTGCAGCTCGCCGCTGCGGCCCTCCAGCAGCATGGCGCTGTCTTGAGACGCGGTGCGTGACAGCACCGAGAGCTCAGACACCGAGTGAATCGCCGCTAGCGCCTCCCCACGAAAGCCCATGGTGCCCACTGACTCGAGCTCGCTCAGGCTGGTAATTTTGCTGGTGGCATGGCGCTTCAACGCCACCGGCAATTCGGCGGCAGGGATACCCACGCCGTTGTCTTCCACGCTGATCAGACGTACACCCCCCGCCAACAAGCGCAGGGTGATTTGCGTGGCGCCCGCGTCGAGCGCGTTGTCCACCAGTTCACGCACTACCGAGGCGGGGCGTTCTACCACCTCGCCTGCGGCGATTTGGCTGATCAGTTCATCGGGGAGTTCGCGGATGGCGCGTGGGGGTTGGGTTGCAGGATGCACGCACCCATTTTAGAGGCAGGGATAATGCAATTTATGGAATACATCACCCTTCTCTTGGACTTCATCCTGCACATCGACCGCTACATCGAGGGCTTTGTACAAAGCTATGGCATATGGGTTTATGCCCTGTTGTTTCTCATCATTTTTGTGGAGACAGGGCTGGTTGTCATGCCGTTCTTGCCTGGCGACTCGCTGCTGTTTGTGGTGGGGGCCATGTGCGGTGTGGGGCTGATGGACTATGGTTTGTCTGTCGCCTTGTTGTTCACGGCCGCTGTGGCCGGCAACCAAACCAACTACACCATTGGCCGCTTCTTTGGTCCTAAGGTGTTTGCGTGGGAGGACTCCCAATTTTTCAACCGCCGCGCCTTTGACCAAGCCCATGCGTTTTACGAACGCTACGGTGGTGTGACTCTCGTGGCTGCCCGCTTTATGCCCTTTGTCAGGACCTTCGCCCCATTCGTCGCAGGTGTGGCGCAGATGACGCGGCGCAAGTTCACCTTCTACGACATCACGGGCGGCGCCCTGTGGGTGGGCGGTATCGTCACGGCCGGTTATTTCTTTGGCAACATCCCGTGGGTGAAAGCCAATTTAGAAAAAATCATCTGGGGCTTGATCTTGGTGCCCAGCGCTTTGGCCATTTTTGGTTCTTGGAGGGCTTCGCGAAAGACCTAGGGTTTCCTCTGGTGGGATGGGTATATTAATTAATACTTTGATACTATAGAATTTTAATTATTAGTATCAAGGTAATTATTCAATGGTTGCTTGCTGCGGCTGCAGGCAATCGAGATTCCCGTTCCATCAACCCTTGAGGAGTTTTAAATGGCCAACAACATCCCTTATGGCACCGCTTTTAGTTACCGCGGAGATAACCCTTATCTTCGAACTCTTGCAATCGGTCATTGGAATTGGCCCGATCCAAGTCAGCCTCAAGTCCTCACTTACAACTTTACCGACACTCAATTTACCGACACTCGACACAGAGACTTCAGTGAATTTGGCAACGAGCGTTGGATTCCAATTCAGAAGAACGCCATGCGCAACGTGTTTGATGCTTACGCGTCCGTCATCAACCTCACTTTTTCTGAAACTGGATCTGTCAACCAAGCCAATATTGTGTTGAGCATGAAGACAAATTTGGACAATACTACACGTGGGTCGTCATATATGCCTGGAGCTCTTCAACGCCAAGTCGAGACAGCTTTTGCCGCCCCAGCCATCGGCCTTCCAATACCTGGTAGAGATTCTTATTATTTGCTCGTACATGAGGTCGGCCATGCACTGGGCTTGGATCATTCGTTCGGATTTCCTGGGGCAAATGGCGAGGAACATAACATCGGTCACTATGGCTTAAATCAAGTTGTATATTCAGTCATGGCTTATAACCCCCACCGTGACAGTGGCGAATTAAGCCCCGTTGGACCGATGGCCTTTGATATCGCAGCCTTGCAATTGATGTACGGCAAGAACCAGACCACGGGCTTGGGCAACAACAACTACGAATTGAACGAAATGAGTCGTTCAATCCAATGCATTTGGGACAACGGCGGTCAAGACAGCATCAGCTATAGCGGGACGTGCAATGCGTTCATTAGCCTACAGGCTGCCACACTTGACGAGTCGCCAACCGGCGGCGGTGTTGTGAGCTACCTGAGAGACGCCTCTGGTCGCTCGGTTGGTTCCGCATTCACCATCGCCAATGGTGTCGTCATTGAAAACGCTTCTGGTGGTTCTGGCAACGACTTTATCTTCGGCAACAGCGCCAACAACCGATTAGATGGCGGTGCAGGTGATGACATGCTTGTCGGTGCCGATGGTGATGACACGCTAGACGGTGGTGCCGGTGCAGACGGCATGTTTGGCGGTTCTGGCAACGACTTCTACATTGTGGACAACACAGGCGATCTAGTGCAGGAGGCGGTCAACTCAGGAACCGATACGGTCCAGTCGAGTGTGTCGTTCACTTTAGTGGAGAACGTGGAGAACTTGAAGCTCACAGGCATGGCGTTCCTTGGCCAAGGTAATGGTTCGAACAACTATATTACGGGCAATCTTGTCAATAACTTCCTCCTTGGTGGTGCAGGTGATGACACCCTCGATGGTGGTGCGGGTGCCGACTTGATGCTTGGCGGTACTGGCAATGACCTCTACATCGTGGATAACGCAGACGATCAGGTGGTGGAGGCAGCCTCGCAGGGCTCTGGAATCGACACGATCAATGCGGGTGTTTCCTATACCTTGCGTGATAACGTAGAAAGGTTGCTGCTCAACGGCATAGCGAACCTGAGCGGCACGGGCAATGAATTAAACAACTACATCGCGGGCAATAGTGGTAACAACCGATTAGACGGCGGTAAAGGTAATGACACCCTTGAGGGGGGTGACGGTAATGACACCTTAGACGGTGGTGATGGTGCAGACACCTTGAGGGGAGGCGCAGGCGAAGACTTCTACATCTTGGACAGCACAGACGATGTGGTGGAGGAGTCGG
>CANGML010000013.1 GCA_947454585.1 Comamonadaceae bacterium | reverse complement strand
TGAGGGACTGCTGCCAGGGTGCAAAACGCCCCAGCAGGCCAACCTTGGATTGTATGCGGCTGGCCCCGTGCCTCAGTTGGGGTTGGGCCACTGCGCTTTCAAGGCGGCCCAATTTTGACGGGCTGCGGCCAAGTGGCGCGCTTTGACGTGACCAAAGCCCTTGATTTGTTCAGGAATTCGTGCGATCTGGACCGCTAAGGCGTGGTTGGTGGTGTCGAGTTGCGCCAGCAGCGCCTCCACGTCGGCGCGGTAGTCCTGAATGAGCGCACGTTCGCTGCGGCGCTCGTCGGTGTAACCAAACACATCGAGCGCGGTGCCTCTGAGCCCCTTGAAGTGCTTGAGCAGCTTGAACCCCGACAACATGAGCGGCCCAAACTTTTGCTTTTGCAATTCACCCTGGGTATTTGTCGTCGCGATCAGCGGCGGCGCTAAGTGGTAGTTCAGCGTGTAGTCGCCTTCAAACATGCGGTCGATCTTTTGCAAGAAGGCGGCATCGGTGTGCAAACGGGCCACCTCGTATTCGTCTTTGTAGGCCATCAGCTTGAACAGGTTACGTGCCACCGCCTCGGTGAGGGTGGTTTTGTGCAACGCGGCCTCTACAGCACGCACGCGCTCCACCAGCGCACGGTAGCTATGGGCGTAGGTCTTGTTTTGGTAGTCGGTGAGGAAGGCCACACGTTTGTCGATCACAGCATCCACACCCTCGGGCTTGTGAAACTGCACCACTTGAGCAGGCGCGAGCAAGGCCTGCACCGCCTCCGCATGCGCGGCGCAATGACGTCCCCATTCAAACGCGGTCTTGTTTTGTTCTACCGCCATGTCGTTGAGCTCGATGGCGCGCATCAAGGCGTCCAACCCCAAGGGCACCCAACCTTTTTGCCAGGCAAAGCCCAACACCAGAGGGTTCACAAAAATGCTGTCGCCGAGCACTTGCGTGGCGATGCGGTCGGCGTCAAAGGCAGACACGCCTTCTGCGCCGACGGCGTGCACGATGTCAGCCACGCAGTCGTCGCCGGGGTTTTGCCAATTGGCATTGCGCACAAACGCCGCTGTGGGCGCGCTGTGCGCGTTCAGCGCCACATGGGTTCGGCCTGCGCGCATGCGCTGCAAGGTTTCTTTGCCTGCCACCACGATGGGGTCGCAGCCGATGACCAGATCGGCTGCCGCCAACCCCACACGGGTGGTGCGAATGTCGTCAGGGTGGTTAGCAATCAGGACATGGCTCCACGTGGCCCCGCCTTTTTGTGCCAAGCCCGCGGCGTCTTGGGTGACGACGCCCTTGCCTTCGATATGCGCCGCCATGCCGAGCAACTGGCCAATGGTGATGACCCCCGTGCCGCCCACGCCCGCCACCACCATGCCCCAGGCCTGCGTGGCGTCTGGCAGCGTGGGCGCTGACAAAGCCAGGTCCGGCAGCGCGATGCGCGACACCCCCTTGGCTGTCTTCTTCACACGGCCACCTTCCACCGTCACGAAGCTGGGGCAGAAGCCTTTGACGCAACTGATGTCTTTGTTGCAGGTGCTTTGGTTGATGGTGCGCTTGCGGCCGAACTCGGTCTCCAAAGGCTCCACGCTCAAACAATTGCTTTGCACGCCACAGTCGCCGCAGCCTTCACACACCAGTTCATTGATGAGCACGCGCACCGCAGGGTCCACCATCGTGCCGCGCTTGCGGCGACGGCGCTTTTCGGTGGCGCAGGTTTGGTCATAGATGATGACGGTGCACCCCAAGATCCCCCGCATCTCGCGCTGAATGCGGTCCAGCTCGTCGCGGTGGAACACCGACACGCCGGCCACCAAGTCAGCGCCTTCATATTTCTCTGGTTCGTCCGTCACCACGCTAATGCGTTGTGCGCCTTCAGCTTTCATGCTTTGGGCGATTTGCAACACGCTGTGACCTTCTGGTCTTTCCCCAATGCGTTGCCCACCCGTCATCGCCACCGCATCGTTGTACAAAATTTTGTAGGTGATGTTCACGCCCGCAGCAATGCTTTGGCGAATCGCCAAAATGCCGCTGTGAAAGTAGGTGCCATCGCCCAAGTTGGCAAAGATGTGCGCATCGTTCACAAACGGCTGCTGGCCCACCCACGGCACGCCCTCGCCACCCATTTGCGTGAAGCCGTGGGTATCGCGGTCCATCCACAAGGCCATGAAGTGGCAGCCAATCCCGGCCATCGCACGCGAACCTTCTGGCACCTTGGTGGAGGTGTTGTGCGGGCAACCCGAGCAAAACCAAGGCGTGCGATCGGCCTTGAGCGTGAGGCTTTGCAGCTGGGTCTCTTTGGCCTGGATGATGGCCAACTGCGCTTGGATGCGGGCGGTGGTGTCTGCATCCACGCCGAGCTTCAATACGCGCTGGGCAATGGCTTTGGCAATCAGCGCGGGGTTGAGGTCGGCATTGGCGCGCAACAAAGTGTTGCCACTCGGATTGGGCTGCGACCACTCACCGCCGCCGAAGGGGCTGTCTGATGCGGCGTCGCCCGCCATGTCGTTGAACTTGCCCAGCACATGGGGCCGCACATCGGCGCGCCAGTTGTAGAGCTCTTCTTTGAGTTGGTACTCAATGACTTGGCGCTTCTCTTCGATCACCAAAATTTCTTGCAAGCCTGTGGCGAATTCGCGGGTGAGCTGCGCGTCCAGCGGCCAGACCACCGACACCTTGTGCAAGCGAATGCCCAGCCGGCGACAGGTGTCGTCGTCCAGCCCCAAATCGAGCAAGGCTTGGCGGGTGTCATTGAACGCTTTGCCACTGGCAATCAGACCCAAGCGGTCGCCTTGGCCGCCGTTGGGGCCTTCGATCACGTTGTAGTTCAACCGGTTGGCGCGCACATAGGCCAGCGCGGCATACCACTTGTAGTCAAACAAGCGGGCCTCTTGTTCGAGTGCGGTGTCTGGCCAGCGGATGTGCACACCGCCCGCAGGCATCTCAAACTCGGGGATGACGATGTTCACGCGTTGCGGGTCAATCACCGCGGTGGCGCTGGACTCCACGATTTCTTGAATCGTCTTCATGCCCGACCACACACCGCTGAAGCGGCTCATGGCGATGGCGTGCAAGCCGAGGTCCAAAATTTCCTGCACATTGCTGGGGAAAAATACGGGCGTGCCACAGGCTTTGAAGATGTGGTCGCTTTGATGCGCCGCAGTCGAGCTCTTGGCCACATGGTCATCACCCGCCACCGCCAACACGCCCCCCCAGGGGGTGGTGCCCGCCATATTGGCGTGCTTGAACACATCGGAGCAACGGTCCACGCCCGGGCCTTTGCCGTACCAAATGCCAAACACACCGTCGAACTTGTTGCTGCCCGGTGGCGCAAAACCCAGCTGCTGCGTGCCCCACAGCGCGGTGGCGGCCAGTTCTTCGTTCACCCCCGGTTGGAAGACGATGTTTTGCGCTTGCAAATACGGCTTGGCTTTCCACAAGGCTTGGTCATACGTGCCCAAGGGGGAGCCGCGATAGCCACTGATAAAGCCGGCGGTATTTTTGCCTTGCAGCGCATCGCGTTGGCGCTGCAGCATGGGCAGCTTGACCAAGGCTTGCACACCACTCATGAACGCACGGCCCACGTCGAGGCTGTATTTGTCGTCCAAGGTCACGCTGTCGAGGGCGCGGCGAATAGGCTCGGGCAAGGGGGCGTTCATGGCTAACTCCTGATGCAGCGGTGCTGCGTGTCTTTAGTTTAGGGGCGGACTACTTGGGCCACAACACCCACAGGCGCAGGCCTTGTTTCATGCGCCCCGCAAATTCACCGGCATCGTTGCCGGTACCCGCAAAGTAATCCGCACGCACCGCACCCACAATGGCGCTGCCCGTGTCTTGTGCAAACACCAAACGCTGCAAGCTCCCGCTGGGCCCGTTGCTGCTGAGCCAAACCGGCGTGCCGTAGGGGATGGCATCCTTGTCCACTGCAATTGATCGCCCCGCCGTGAGGGGCACCCCTTGCGCACCGCGCGGACCCAAATCAGCGTCCACCGCTTGACGCACCTCTTCACGAAAGAACACATAGCGCGGGTTGCTCCACAACATCTCTTGCACCAAGCGCGGGTTGGTTTGCTGCGTGCTGTTGATCCACGCTTTGATGCCAGGCCACGAGGCGTCACGGATCAAACCTCGGTCGAGCAACCAGCGCCCCACGCTTTGGTAAGGCTGCTCATTGGAGGCCGCAAAGGCCAAGCGCGCCACGCGCGTGCTGCCATCGGGGTTGGTCAGGCGCACACGGCCAGAGCCTTGAATGTGCAACACCAAGGCATCGATCGGATCGGCCAACCAAGCCAGTTCGCGGCCGCGCAGAAGCTCGCGCACCTGGGGGTTGGACTCGATGTCTTGACGGCTGAACCACGCACGACCCCCGCGACGCGCTTCTGCCAACCCCTCGGGTGGAGCGAACAAGGGCACGCTAAAACCGGGGCGCATCTGCGCGGAGGCCTCAAACAGAGGTTCGTAATAACTGGTCAACAAACCCTCCACAACACCTTCGAGGGACTCGACCCGATAGGGCTGCAAGTTGGCCATCATCCACAAACGACGGTCGTCATCGCTGCCCAAGATCAGTTGACGTACGTCTTTGCAAAGCGGCGCAAACAAGGGGCCGGGACGTTCGCAGTTTTGCAACCAAGCATTCCACGCCTCTTGCAAATTGTCGTTTTGCCAGCCAGGCACATCACGCCAGGTGGCGGCGATCCAACGGCTGCGGTAACTCTGCTGCGGACTGGGGGTGCCGGGCATGCCGGCCATTCCACCGCTCGCGCGTGGCGCTTCGAGCAGCGGCTTGGTGGCAGGGGAGGGGCGGGCGTCCGCCTCCACCGGCGCTTGGCGTGGTGTGCCACACGCCACCAGGCTTCCTACAATGAGCGCCAACGTCATACGCCAAAGGATCTGTCTCATGTGGTTGATTTTGCTGGAAGCTTTGGGCGCCGGTTGCATCTTGGTACTGATTGTGTGGTGGACCATGTTTTCAGGCCGTGCAGAGGCAGAGGCAGCGCACGAAGCGGCGCAACTCGAAGCCAGCACAAGCAAAAAAGGCAGCGACCCCGACAAGCCACAGCCTTGACTCAATCACCGCGCAGCAAATTGGCCAGTTCAACCGCTGACTTGACATTCATTTTGTCAAACACGCGGGCCCGGTGCACCTCTACCGTGCGCACGCTGATGTCGAGTTGATCGGCAATCAGCTTGTTGGGCAAGCCCTCGATCACCAAACGCATCACGTCTCGCTCGCGCTCCGTGAGGTCTGCCAGATTGGCTTTCAAGTTTTGCTGCGTGCGCTGTGCGGCTTGCGTTTGCGCGGAGAGCGTCAGCGCCTGCTCAATGCGGTCCACCAAGGCGTTGTCTGAAAAAGGTTTTTCACAAAAATCAAACGCCCCACGTTTGACGGAGTCCACGGCGGTCGGCACATCGGCATGACCGGTCAGAAAAATAACAGGCAGGCTTTGCAGCAGCTGCTTGTCTTTGAGCTGTTCAAACAAGGCCAAGCCGCTCATGCCGGGCATGCGCACATCCAAGAGCAAACACCCGGGCTGCTTGGGTTGCCAGGGCTGCGTATCGCTTTGCAAAAATTCAACGAACGCGTCGGCGCTCTGAAACGACTGGCTCGGCAATCGGCGCGACCGCAGCAACCAAGCCAGCGCCTCACGCACGCCCGCGTCATCGTCAACGATAAAAACCAAAGCATCTTCTGTGGGTTGCATCGATCAAACCTTCTCTCAAGATTGTGGCAAGGTGAAACTAAACACCGTGCCGCGAGGCGTGTTGGGGTGGTGTCCCAAGAAGCCGCCATGCTGCTCTACCACGGTGCGACACAAACTCAAGCCCAAGCCCATGCCTTCTTCTTTGGTGGTGAAAAACGGCGTGAAGAGTTTTTCCGACACGCCGTCCGCAATACCGGTGCCCACATCAGACACGCTGAACTCCATCCATCGGCTGGTGGCATTCGATGCAGCAAGTCGAACCGTGAGCGTCAGCACTTTGTGAGACGTATCGTCTGCCATGGCTTGCATCGCGTTGCGCGACAAATTCAACAGCACCTGCTCCACCATGGTGCGGTCGCACAAAACCGAGGGCAAATCGGAAGGGCACTGCACCACCACACGCACCCCGATTTTGCGGGCTTGCAAAATAATCAAGGGCATCACATCGTCCAACAAGGCCTGCGGGTTGACCGCCTCTCGCGCTTGATCGCGGCGGCGCACAAAGTCATGCACGCTCTTGATCACTTTGCCGGCACGCTCCGCTTGCTGCCCAATGCGTTGAATGGCACTGCTCAGGGTCTCGGCTAAATCGGGATCTTGCCCAGCCATGTCTTGCAACAAGTTCATGCTGCCGGTGGCGTAGCTCGAGATCGCGGCCAAGGGCTGGTTCAGTTCATGGCTGAGCAAGGAGGCCATCTCGCCGACCGTGGCCAAGCGCGCCGTAGCTTGCAGGCGCTCTTGGCTGGCTCGCGACATTTCCTCGACCCGCCGTTGCTCGCTGATGTCCAGCACGGCGCCCATCCAACCGGTTTGTTCACCCACCACATTGATCAACGGGGCTTCAAAAATCATGACCGCGAAATGCTCGCCGTTTTTGCGCATGAAAACCGACTCCACCCCTTCGCGCGGTGGCGCGTTTCCGGCCAGCCGCAGGGCTTGGCGTTGGCCATACTCATCGACCATTTCAGGCGGCCAATAGGGCGCCGGAATCCCTTTGCCGATCAGCTCTTTGGCTTCAAACCCCACCATCTCGCAGAAGGCTGGGTTCACATACGTGATGCGGCCTTGGTTGTCACGCGCACGCAAGCCGGTGACCAAGGAGTCCTCCATCGCTTTGCGAAATGCCAAGGCTTCGGCCAAATCTAACTCCACCCGTTGACGACGGCGCATGTCGCGCGCCAGCATGACCAACACGATCACCAGCGCCAAGGCCATGGCCATGACCAAGGCCGTCAACACATTGGGAAACAGCTCGGGGGCACCGCGCCAGCTGTCCATGCGCAGCACCATGTTGTGCCCGGGTAAATCGAGCAATTGCTTGGCAACAAACACGCGCGTGCCACGCCGGGCTTGGCCATGCATCGCCAAGCGGGTGCCATCCGACTCGGTGAACGACACCTCTTGGCTGCGGGTGAGTTGGGGGCCCACCATGTTGATCAAAATTTCGCTCAAGGCATAGGTCGCCACGGTGTACCCCGCGATTTCCCCATCCACGATGACGGGCAAACACAGGTCCATGATTTCTAAACCCAAGCCATCGGCCTGCGGCAAATACGTGCTGGCCCCATACCCGGGGCCGCTTTGCCGTCGTGCCACGCCGCAGGCTTGAACGACTTCAGGCTGATTGGCCATGCGCCCGAAGTGGCTGAACACCGGTGCGCGAAAAGGCGTGTCAATACTTTTGATCACACGCAAATCGGCATCGCGCAACTCCAGCCGCAACCACTCGCGGCGCTCGCGCAACAACACCTGCGCATCTTGCGACCACGGCACCTTGCTGCGGTCTGCGTATTGCAAGGCCTGCAAACTTTGCACATTGCGCGTCAGGCCCGTGCGAATGTCTGTCACGGCGTCAGCGGCATCATGCTCGATTCGGCTTTGTTCTTGGGTGACCTCATAGCGACCCGCCAACCAAACCAAAGTGCCGAGCATGGCCAGCACCAACAACACCAAGAGCCCCCACAAGACGCGGCGGCGCGGTTGTGTCACCGTGCGAGAAATCATCAGTCGATCTTGGTCACCCGGGGGTCTGCCCAGGTGCCATCCACTTGAAACTCGGTGGTGCCCGCGCGGACCAAGGGCTTACTCAAGACCAATTGGGCCAAGTAACTGGTCAACCCGACCAAGGGATTGATGGTGGCCATGTACAGCGATGCTGTCCCCGCATTGATTTCAGGCACCACCACCACCTTGAGTTTTTGCGTTTCCTTCACCAAATCGGCGCTGCCTTCAATCAAGGCGCCGGCCACCAAGCCCTTCATTTGCAGGTTGTTGGTCAAGGCCAAGCCTTGCTCGATGCGGATATCACCCCGCACAAAGTCAAAGGCAAAGCCATCACTGAACAGGTCGCTGAAATCCAAACTCAAGCGCCGCGGCAAGGCTTGCAAATTCAACACTCCCAACAAGCGGGCCGCCCCGGGGTCGGTTTTCAGGAACTGGCCTTTTTCAATCGCCAGTTTCAGTTGGCCCGTCATGCTGGCGTAATCCAAGGTGATCGGGGAGCCCTGCCATGACACCTCGCCGTCTAGACGCCCCTCGCCGCCGCGCACAGCGCCGGGCGTGCCCAAGCGTGTCAGCAGCTCACCGCTGTCACGGATCGCCAAACCAAAATTGAATTGGGTGCGCCGCAGGCGCGGACCATCCGCCATCCAACTGCCCTGGGCCGTCAAGCTGGCCTCAGGCACGGTGATGTTGAATTTGTTCAAGCGCCACTCGCGCGCGGCTTTCGCCCCCACGCGGTTCACCGCATCAATCTCAAGGCGCCCCAGTTTTTTGCCACGCAAGGTGAGATCGGCAATCACGATGTCCAGCGTGGGAATGCTGCTGGGCTGCTCGCTCAACAGGCGTTCGACATCGGGCACCGAGCTCGGGGGAATATGCAAGTAAGCCAAACGCGCAAACAACTGGGCGGGTACGTCGCCCTTGGCCGGCCGGACTTCGACAGCACCGTTCAACTCCTCGGCGCTGATGTTCATCCGCCACAGATCCCCCTGACGCGACCCACCCACCAGCACTTGGTGAATCAAGCGATCGGCCACTTTGATTTGCTCTGCCTGCAACGCGACGAAATGCGGCAGGTAGTCTTGGGCATCATCGGCAGCGGCCTCCTGCCCCAGCAAGGTTTTCTTAGAAGGACTGTTTTTGATCAAGGGCGCGCCCGTCAGCTGTGTCAGCGTGGCGTCCCAGGCATCCAAATCGACGGACGGCAATTGCAAGATCAAACTCACGGCGTTGTCTCGCAGGGTGAGCCCTTCCACCACCGACGGGCCCACCGCGATACCGCCACGGATGACGATCGGACGGGCGTTGCTGATGTCGCGCACATAGGCCAGGGACATCACACGGTCCAGCGTGACCTTGATTTGATCTTGGAGCACGCGTGACTTCGGCTGCAAAGACTCACGGGTGAGCTGAGACTCGATGCGCAAAGGCAGGGTCGTGGCGGCCACCTTGTTCAGAGGTGCCGGCAAGGTCAGCGCCATGCCTTTGAGGTTGCTGCTGATCAACAACTCGGGCTTGCCACGACGCAATCCCACGGTCGCGTTATAGGCGGCCTTGCCGTTGGCATGTTGCGCCAGCCGAGAGACCCAGCCCAGCTCTTGGGCTTGGCGCAAGCCTGCGGCGGTCAGCTCACCTTTGATTTGTAGTTGCACCGGCAAGGCATCTCCCTTGCCGGTGAACAGCAAGCCGCCGTCAAGGGTGGCATCACCGCCCAACAACTGGGCTTGCAGGGCTTTGAGTTGGATACCGGTCTCACTGAACGCCAAGGTCCCCCGTGTTTTTTGCAGCACGGGCGTTCCCGGAATCACTTGTAGGCTGTTGTTCGCAAAGGCCACGGTGCCGTTCACCTTGGACGACTGCAACTGCGCGAGCGGCAAGTTCAACGCGAGTTTGTAGCTCGCATCGCCGGTCGCTTGGCTTTGGCTCAACACACCGCCGGTCAAATCGTTCAGCGCCGAGTTCGCCACCAACTGCAGCACTTGAGACAAGGGGCCACGCGCCTCACCGCTCACTTGAACCACGGGATGCGTGACGTCCGCGATGCGCGCTTCCACCTTTTGCCAAGCCACCTCTGGCGCACCCGCCAATTGGGTTCGGCCTTTGAACCCAAAGCTGCTGCGATCAAACACCAACTCACCCGTCACCGCTTGCAGCGCCGGCCAACTGGCAGCTGCAGAGGCTTTGTTCTTGGCCGGCTCGGGTGGCACATACGCGTAATGGCCTTGCGCCACTTGGGCAGAGATGCGGAACTCACCCAACTTGGGGTTGTCGAACGGCATGTCGTGCAAATTTCCACGCACACGAATAACCCCCTGACTGGCCTCCCCTGCCAGCATGGCATCTCGCACATAGGTGCGGACAGACACCGGCAAGACCTCAGGTAAATAGCGGTGCACGCTTGTCACCTTGGCACGGCTGATCGACGCGGTCAAATCCAAGATGCCGGGCAAGCGGTGCTCACCCACACCCGTCTTCCAACTGCCGTTGAATTCGCCAGCCAAATCCTCATTCGCCAATCGTCCTTGGGTGAATTGCACAGCCACATCAGGCCCGCTCTGCTGCCATGCCAATTGCACCGATGCATCATCTAACGCGATCTGGTTTTGGTCCAATCCGAAAGGCAAGGTCAAGCCCCCTTGGTGCCATGCCACGTGGGCCTTGCCGCCAGACTGGTTCAGATCCACAAGCAACTGCGCGCCTTGGATGCCGGGCAAGTTGGCCAAGACACTGTCGGCTTGCGTGTCCCGCTTGAGATGCAGCTGTTGCACTTGGCCGTGCACGCTGTAGGTCAAGCTGTCGTTGGCCAGGCGCTGCCACGTCGCCTTGAGTTGGTTCACCTGCCCTTGCGGTTGGACGCGCGCGAAGAGGGCCCGCCAGGTCTCTGGCAAAGGTAAGCGTTGGCTGATTTGCGCCAAGGCCTCGAGGTCCAGACGGTCCGCATTCAAGGTGCCCGTCGCCAAAGCGTCCCCTGACCAACTGACGCGCAACACGCCACCCGGCCAATGCTCGCCTTCTTGTGTGTCAAACACCAAGTCGTTCGTGCTGACCTCCACACGGTTGTCCGGCCATTGCGCACCCACACGGCCATGCACATGGCGCAAGCTCAAGGGCTGTAGATCGACACCTAACCGAGCCTCCACAGCGTCCAAGGCCACATCTGCCGTGATGCCGACGGGTTCGCCTTGCCGAATGTCTGACCACAGGCGCAAGGCGCCACGACCTTCGCGCAAAGACAAGCCCTTGTCCATCGGCACCCACTGACGCAAGGTGGCCACGTTCACAAATGGCATGTGGGCAAAGGCCTCGCCGGACCATTGCGCGAGGTCACCCGCACGCAACCACGGGGTTTGATGGAAGTTACCCTGCAAGGTCAGCCGCTGACCCAAGGCCTCGGGCGGCGTGAAGTCTGCCCGCATGTCGTGGCGAAACCACCGGTTCACCAAAGACACCTCGACGTCCTGCAAGGTCAACACAGGGGCATCGATTTGTGTTTTGTGCGATCGACTCTCATCGCGCCAATGCACCACGCCTTGGCGCACCACCCATTGCGGCTGCGAGAACACCCAGTCGGCAGCGCTGCCGTCCCCCGCGAGGGCGGTGTCTATGCCCGCGACCCACACATGGCCTTGGGCGTCTTTGCGAATTTCCAGCTCGGGTGACTCAATGTCAATTTGCTCAAATTGCGCACGCAACACGGACAGTGGGGAGATGGCGGCCACCACGCGGGGCAGATGCAGGGCTTGACGACCGTCACGGTCAAACAACTGAAGATCCCGGATCTCAAACCATGGCACCCACCAGCCGCCTTCAGCTTGGATACTGCCAATGTCGACACGAAGCCCGATGACACGCGAGGCTTGTTGCTGCAAGGCGCCACGGTACTCATCAATTCGCGGCACAATGAAAATATGCAGCGCCCCCCAAGCCAACAGCACCGTCACCCATCCCACCACCACCAAAGCCAACATGCCGCCAACCACGCGTTGCCCCACCGACTTGGATTGCAAATCAGGTGCGGCTGTTTGTGGGGTGGGGTTCTCGGAATCTGACAACTGTTTCATGGTGCTGGGAACGTGACCGGAATTATCCCCTCCTCCATGCAGAACTTGAGTGCTTATTCACGCTTTGTGCAACGGCTGCGGCGGCGCTACGGCGCTGACTTGCACTTGTTGCCCGCAGGCGCCCCTGTCAGGGCCACCCTAGACACCTGTTTTACGGCGCTGCGCGGCACCCACCCCTGTGGCGATGCCCTGCGGATGCTGCGCCAGTTGGTGCTCGAGCGCTTGGTGGTGTTGGACTGCGACCAGCACGCGCCGCTTGAAGTGATCACCCGTGCCATGACGGAGCTGGGTGAATTTGCGCTGGACATCGCATGTCTTGAAGCCCAGCATCAGCTCGATGCCAGCTATGGCATGCCCACCACACCGCAAGGCGAACGGGCCGTGCTGTGGATCGTGGGCATGGGTAAGTTTGGCGCGCGCGAGTTGAATGTGTCGAGCGACATTGATCTGATTTATGTGTATGACGAAGACGGCGAGACCACCGGCTTGCCCGATGGACGCGGGCGCATCAGCAACCGCGACTACTTTGCCAAGGCCGTCAAACTGATTTACAGCTTGATTGGTGACACCACCGAACATGGCTTGGTGTTTCGCATGGATTTGGCGCTGCGCCCAAATGGCAATTCGGGGCCCAGCGTGGTGTCGCGCCAAGCCTTGGAAGAGTATTTCTTGGTGCAGGGCCGCGAATGGGAGCGTTTTGCGTGGCTCAAGAGCCGCGTGGTCGCCCCACGGCTTGCCAAGGTCAAGGCCACGGCCTTGCGCGAGACCGTGCTGCCGTTTGTGTTTCGCCGCTACTTGGATTACAGCGTCTTTGAAGCACTGCGGGTGCTCCATCAACAAATCAGACAGCATGCGGCCAAACAGAGCGCGGGTCGACCCGAGCGTGCCAACGATGTGAAGTTGTCACGTGGCGGCATCCGTGAAATTGAATTCACGGTGCAGCTGCTGCAAGTGGTGCGCGGCGGACAGTTCCCAGAATTGCGTCAACGCGCCACGCTCGAAGCCTTGCAACGCCTGAGCCAAGCCAACTTGATGCCGGCTGCCACGGCAGACGCTATGGCCCGTGCCTATGTGTTTTTGCGCCAGGTTGAGCACCGCATTCAGTACCTAGACGACCAGCAAACCCATGTGCTGCCCACGCAAGACGAGGACCTCAACTGGATCTCACTGTCCATGGGGTTTGGCGACACCTGCGATTTCTTAACCCAGCTCGACAGCCATCGCGAACAGGTGGCGCATGAGTTTGACCGGCTGTTGGGCTTGGGCGCGCCAAACGAGGACGCACCACAGACCGGCAACTGCAAGACTTGCGCAACGGCAGAGGGGGGTGTCGCGATCGCACACGTTGATTTAGCGTCGCTCTTGCCGCACCTGCACCCACCCCTGCGTGAACGGGTGGCGCACTGGCCGGAGCAACCCCGCGTGCGTGCCCTGCGTGAAGACGCCATGCAACGGCTGCTCAAGCTCTTGCAACGCACCAACACCTGGGTCACCCAGGGGCGTGTGAGCGAAGAAGCAGCCGTGCGCTGGAGTGATTGGATGGAGCCGCTGCTGCGGCGCGACAGCTATTTGGCCTTGCTGATGGAACGCCCACGCGTGCATGAGCAGTTGCTGCGCTTGCTGGGGTTGGCACGTTGGCCCGCCAAGTATTTGCTGCAGCATCCTGGTGTGATTGATGAACTGGCCGGTGAGGCCTTGTTGACAGAGCGGTTTGTCGCTGCCGAATTTGAACAAGAGCTTGAGCGACGCCTGAGCGCGCTGCAATCGACGGGGCAAGCGGACGAGGAAACCTTGTTGAATTTGCTACGCCGTGCACACCATGCCGAGGTGTTTCGCACCTTGGCACGTGACGTCGAAGGGCGCATCAGCGTGGAGCAAGTGGCCGATGATTTGAGTGCCTTGGCGGATGTGGTACTGCAAGTCACAAGTCGCTGGGTCTGGCAACACATCAAGCAACGCCACCGTGAGGAACCGCAATTTGCAATTCTGGCCTACGGCAAATTAGGCGGCAAGGAGCTGGGGTATGGCAGTGATCTGGACATCGTGTTTGTGTACGAAGACGCACACGAACGTGCCGGTGAAATCTACGCAGCCTTCGTGCGCAAACTGATCAACTGGCTGACCGTCAAAACCGGCGAAGGTGATGTGTACGAAATCGACACCGCCTTGCGTCCGAATGGCAACTCGGGGCTTTTGGTCTCCACCTTTGAGGCCTACGCCAATTATCAAAACCAGCGCGGCGACAACACGGCCTGGACGTGGGAGCACCAGGCCATGACACGGGCTCGGTTTTGCCTAGGCATGTCGACTCTGAAATCCCGCTTCGATGAGGTCCGTGCATCCGTCATCAATGCAAAGCGCGACCCTGTCGCACTGCGTCAAGAGATTGTGGCCATGCGCGACAAACTGCGGGTGGCCCACCCCATCGCACCTGCGTTGTTTGATGTCAAGCACAGCAGGGGTGGCATGGTAGATGTCGAGTTTGCCGTGCAGTACTTGGTGCTCGCGCACGCCCACCACCACCCGGCCTTGCTGGCCAATGTGGGCAATATTGCGCTGCTTTTGAGCGCCGAAAGTGTCGGCTTGCTGCCCGTGGGTGTAGGCGCGGCGGCGGGTGATGCTTACCGTGCCCTGCGCCGGGTGCAGCATCGCGCCCGCTTAGATGAGCAGCCCACACAAGTGCCCCCCTCAGCGCTCGCCACCGAGCGCCAGGCGATTCAAACGCTGTGGCGGGCGGTGTTTGACGGGGCCGCTTAAGCCTGTCGGATTTTTTGCACCAAGGCCGTGGTCGAATACCCGTCGACAAACGGAATCGCTTGGGCACGTCCGCCATAGGCCAACACCACCTGCGTTTCGGCCAATTTGCTCATGTCGTAATCACCGCCTTTGACCAGCACATCGGGACGCAGTTCGGTGATGATCTCTAGCGGCGTGTCTTCATCAAACCAAGTGACCAAACTCACCGACGCCAGCGCCGCCATCAGCGCAGCACGGTCGCTTTCGTTGTTGAGAGGTCGGTCCGGGCCTTTGCCCAAACGCTTGGCAGAGGCGTCGCTGTTCAAGGCGACCACCAAGCTGCCGCCTAGGCTACGCGCCTGCGCTAAATAAGAGGCGTGGCCCCGATGCAGCACGTCAAACACGCCGTTGGTAAACACCACGGGTCCGTCTGCACGCAAAGCCTGCACGCGCTGGTGCGCCTCGGAACGGGACACCAATTTAGAGAGAAAGGCGGGCGCAGGGAGTGAGGGATTTGTCATGTGTCGCCATTTTAGGCAGCGTACCCCTTAGCGTTGGCGCCAGGCTTGAACAGCGGCCTCGATGGCCGCCAAGTCTTGCAGCACGCGCACATGGTCCATCGGACGACGCCGCAAGACTGGCGCCTGACCACCCACCCACACCGCCATATGCTCGGGCAACAACAGCTGGAGTTCAGCCAAGCCCTCCACGATGTGGTTGGGGTTCATGTTGGTACTGAAACTCAACCCCACCACATCGACCCGGTAAGCCCTGGCTGCTTGGGCAATGTCGCGCACCGGGGTTTGGGTGCCCAAAGAGACGCAGCGGCAACCTTGCAAGGTGAGCAAACTCTCCACCATCAGCAGGCCTAACCCATGGGCCTCTTGCGGAAAGGTGGTCAACAACACGGTGGGGCCTGTGGGCTTGGTGGCCCGAGGAACTGCCGCAATGGCCTGGCGCAGGATCTGGCTCACGCACTCGGTAAAGAGGTGCTCTTGATGCACGGCCAGATCGCCGCGCGCCCAGGCCTCTCCCACCTTCACGGTCAAGGGCGCCACCCAATGGGTGACAAACTGTCGCAAGCCTTCTTGGGACAAGGCTTTCAGCAAATGGGCGCGCAAGGCTTCATCCTCTTGGTTTTGCAACAACGGAATGTAGATCGCCAGCGCGTCATCCGCTTGCACACGCGACGCCCCCTGCGCCGACTGCAAAGTTGCCTCGCCACGGCTCAAATGCTGCAGCGCCTCGATGGATTGCGCGACGATGCGCCCAGGCCGATGCCCCTGGTCCATCAAGCGTTTGATCACGCGTAGTTTTTCGACCTGCACCATGGGGTAAATGCGCTCGCCGTTGGCATCGCGATGCGGCGTAGGAAAACCGTAGCGCCGCTCCCAAACGCGCAGGGTGTCCTTGCCAATTCCGGTATCGCGCTCGACAGCAGAAATGCTCAGTTCGATAGGCGCGCTGTCACGTAAGTTCATCTTTAAGATCACCAAGCTCTGGATACGGGGAATACTTCTGTCATAGACAAGAAATCAATATTACGCCATCATTGTTGAATATGAACGTCCTTTTTTCTGTGAAAAACCCTATCGTTTTCCTTGGGGTGTTGCTCTGGATCAGCCTGAGCGTCGCCCATGCAACGACCGATCCCTCAGCGGCGGCGGCCAGCCCATCGGCCTGCCCCAAAATCCTGCAACACACCGTCGCCCGCCTGCAAGACGAAAAGCCGCAGGCGCTTTGCCAATACGCGGGCCAAGTCGTGCTGGTCGTCAACACCGCCAGTTTTTGCGGGTTCACGCCCCAGTACAAAGGTCTTGAAGCGCTCTCGGCCAAATACAAAGAACGTGGGTTGGTCGTGTTGGGTTTTCCCAGCAACGACTTTTCGCAAGAGCCCGACAGCAACGCAAAAATCGCTGACTTTTGCGACAACACCTTCGGCGTGAAGTTCCCCATGTTTGTCAAAACCACGGTGCGTGGGCCAGAGGCCTTGCCCCTGTTCAAACAATTGGCGGCGCACACCGGCACCACGCCCAAATGGAACTTTTACAAGTACGTGATCAGCCGTGATGGCAAGAGCATTCAAAGCTACAGCAGCATGACGGGGCCCCAAGACAAAAGCTTCATTCAAGAGATTGAAAAGCAACTCGCAGCAAAGGCCCCCGCGCCATGACGCAGCGCATTGCCATCGTGGGTTCGGGCATTTCGGGCTTGTCTGCGGCACACCACCTGAAGGGACAAGCCGAGCTCACCCTGTTTGAAGCGGGGGACTATTTTGGGGGCCACACGCATACCGTAGACGTCACCTTGCCCACCGCCCAAGGCATGCACACACACGGGGTGGACACCGGGTTTTTGGTCTACAACGAACGCACCTACCCTGGACTGATTGCCCTGTTTGAGGAACTGAACGTCAGCACAGCAAAATCCGACATGTCGTTTTCGGTGCAAGTGCCACGCGCCAAGGGTCAAGCGGCGTTGGAATGGAACGGGGCCAACTTGAACACCGTGTTCGCCCAACGCAGCAATTTATTCAGGCCGAGCTTTTTGCGCATGTTGCGCGATGTGATGCGTTTCAACACCTTGGCCAACGCATTGGCGGAACGCAACCAAGACCACGAACTGGCGCAACCTTTGAGTGGCTTTTTGTACTCGCACAAATTCAGCGACGCGTTTCGTGACTGGTATTTGTTGCC
>CANGML010000012.1 GCA_947454585.1 Comamonadaceae bacterium | reverse complement strand
TGGTGATGCCTGTGTTTGCGCTGGAAGCGCGCAAGTACCCAGGCGGGGACGACCCCGCGCTGATTGGCTTGGCCATGGGCATCTATGGCTTGACGCAGGGCCTGTTGCAAATCCCGTTTGGCATGGCGTCTGACCGCTTAGGCCGCAAACGCGTGATTCTGTTTGGCCTGATCGTATTTGCCTTGGGTAGTTTGTTGGCGGGTTTCGCTGACTCTTTGATGGCGCTGTTGGCGGGGCGTGCCCTCCAAGGTGCGGGGGCTGTGTCAGCGGCTGTCACGGCTTTGTTGGCCGATCAAACCCGTGACGTGGTGCGCACCAAAGCCTTGGCCTTGGTCAGCGCTGGCATTGGGCTGATGTTTGCCTTGTCGCTGGTAGTCGCCCCGGTGTTGGCCAGCTATGTTGGCTTGTCAGGTTTATTTTTCTTCACGGCTGGGCTGGCCGTGTTGGGCATGGGCATCGTGGTGTGGGCGGTGCCCCCTGAGCCTGCCGTAGCCAAAGATGCCGGGCGCGGGGGCTTGCTTCACGTCTTGTCAAATCCTGCCTTGCTTCGCTTGAACATCGGCGTGTTTGTGCTGAATGCCGTGCAACTGGCCATGTGGGTGGTGATACCCGCCTTGTTGGTGCAGGCCGGCTTGATCAAAGACGACCACTGGCACATTTATTTGCCCGCGGTATTGGCCTCATTTGTGGTGATGGGGGGCGTGTTTCCGCTGGAGCGTCGTGGTTACTTGCGCGCTGTGTTTCTAACTGCCATTGGCTTGTTGGTGTTGGTGCAACTCGGGTTGCTGTGGGTGTCGTCGGGCACGCCGAGCATCACGCAGCTGGCATGGTTGTTGTTTGCTTTCTTTTGCGGCTTCAACATTTTGGAGGCCACACAGCCCAGCATGGTGTCGCGCATGGCGCCCGTTTCATCGCGTGGCGCGGCCATGGGTGTTTACAACACACTGCAATCCTTGGGTTTTTTTGCCGGTGGCTTGATGGGCGGTCACTTGGCCAAAAGTTACGGCACACAAGGCCTGTTTTTAACGAGCGCGGCACTCATGGTGGTGTGGCTGGTGGTGGCATGGCCCATGGTGGCGCCGGCGCCCCGTCCGCTCGTCGTAAAGACCGCATAATTAGCCCCCTACTGGAGGAATTTACCCATGGCATCCGTTAACAAAGTCATCCTCGTCGGCAACTGCGGCCGCGACCCCGAAGTGCGCTATCTGCCCAGCGGCCAAGCCGTGGCGAACGTGAGCGTGGCCACATCCAGCCGTCGCAAAGACAAGAACAGCGGCGAGATGATTGAAGACACCCAGTGGCACCGCGTCACGTTCTATGACCGTTTGGCCGAGATCGCTGGCGAGTACGTCAAAAAAGGCCGCCCTATCTACGTGGAAGGCCGTTTGAAGTACGGCGTGTACACCGACAAAACCACCGGTGTTGAAAAAAATACCGTGGACATCATTGCGACTGAACTGCAACTTTTGGGCGGCCGTGAAGGCATGGGCGGCCCCAGCGGTGGTGGTGAAGAAGGTGGCGGTGGTTACAGCCGTCCCGCCGCCGCCCCTCGCGCTGCAGCGCCCGCCGCGCAACGGCCTGCTGCGCAGGCGCCGGCCAAGGGTGGTTTTGATGACATGGATGACGACATCCCGTTCTGATCAGTATCTTTTGACGTTGTGCAAGGTCTCTTGCGCAATCCAGCCAATACGTCCCTCGGCGTCCATGCGTTGAATGTCATCTAAGGCGACGCGCATGACCTCGTTCTCTTGCTCGAGTTTGTAGACGCGGTTGCGCAGGTTGCTGGCGTCTAGCCAAGAGCCAATCGCGCTCAACACGCGCGCCACAAAAACACCCCAGTTAGGCATAGGCGTGGCAGTGGTAAAGGAAAATCATGCAAGAAGTCTATGCGTAAATTTGGCGTTTTTAGGTGAGGGGTGTAACGATGTGCGCATCGATGAGTTGACCAAAATAATTAAATATTTGCGTCAACAGCGGTGAGCTGCCCCCCGTTGATGGATCACTCCGATGTTGGAGTTGTTCAAAAACCTAAAAGGAAACTTTGTATGAACAAGTTGATTGCCTCTTTGATCGTGGGTACTTTCTCTGCTGCCGCGTTCGCAACCTCCCCGGTTGCACCAGTGGCAACACCTGCAACCGCTGCGCCTGCAGTCACCGCCGCGCCCGCAGCGAAGGCCGAATCCAAAAAAGTCGTGAAAGAAAAAACGGCTGTTGTAAAGGCTGATGCCACGAAGAAAGTCGAAACCAAAGTGCCTACAGCAGCGCTGAAGTAAGGCTCAGGCAGGCGTCTCAGTCAGCGCTGCAGCGCCGGCAATGACGCCGCCACCCAGACACACTTCGCCGTCATACAGCACGGCCGATTGACCCGGTGTGACAGCCCACTGCGGGTCATCAAAGGCGAGCAGCAGCTCGCCTTTTTCGTTGTAGCGCAATTCGCACGGTGCATCGGCTTGGCGGTAGCGGGTTTTGGCGGCGTAGCGGCCGGGAGCGGGTGGCTGTGGCGCGCACCAGCTCAGGTCGTCGGCTTGCAGGGCGCCATAAAGCAACCAAGGATGGTCATGGCCTTGCACCACATACAAGGTGTTGGTGGCCAAGTCTTTGCGGGCGACAAACCACGGTTGGTGTTCGCCGCTTCCACGCTGCGCCCCCTTCTCCTTTAAGCCTCCAATGCCCAAGCCTTGGCGCTGCCCCAAGGTGTAAAAACTCAAACCTACATGCGTGCCAATTTTGCGGCCGCGTTCGTCTTTGATGGGGCCGGGTTCGTTGGCAATGTAACGGTTGAGGAACTCGCGGAAGGGTCGTTCGCCGATGAAGCAAATGCCGGTGGAGTCTTTCTTTTTAGCGTTGGGTAAGCCAATCTCATCCGCGATGCGGCGCACTTCGGTTTTGTGCAATTCGCCGACAGGGAACAAAGTTTTGGACAGCTGGGCTTGGTTCAAGCGGTGCAAAAAATAGCTTTGGTCTTTGCTGGGGTCCAAGCCTTTGAGCAGCTGAAACTCACCGTTCAGTTCGCGCACGCGGCAGTAGTGGCCGGTAGCAATTTTTTCAGCACCGAGTCGCATGGCATGGTCGAGGAACGCTTTGAATTTGATCTCTGCGTTGCACAAAATGTCGGGGTTAGGGGTGCGGCCCCCTTGGTATTCGCGCAAGAACTCGGCGAACACGCGGTCTTTGTATTCGGCGGCAAAGTTGACGTGTTCAATGTCGATGCCAATCACATCGGCCACGGCAGCGGCATCCACGAAGTCGATGTTGGACGAGCAGTAGTCGCTGTCATCATCGTCTTCCCAGTTTTTCATGAAGATGCCGACCACGTCATAGCCTTGCTGCTTGAGCAGGTAGGCGCTGACGGCAGAGTCCACGCCGCCGCTCAAGCCCACCACCACGCGTTTGTTCGTTGCCATGGGGCAATTATCCCTGTGTGGGTTGCAGCACGCTGGGGTCGGTGTAGATCATGCTGAGGGGAAAGCGTTGACCCGCCAAATGGTCTTCCATGCAGCGCAACACCAGCGGGCTGCGCAGGCGGTGCGCGTTGGCGCGTATTTCGTCAGGCGTCATCCACAGCGTGCGCACGATCCCGTGGTCGAGCTGGGCATCGGCCATTTGTTCACCTAGCACCCCACAAAACGCGAGTCGGAAATAGGTCACGTCTTCTGCTGCGCGACCTTCGCGGGCGGGGCGTTGTAGGCGTGAGATGTAGATCCCCACCAGCTCGGTGGGTTGGAACGTGTGGGTGGTTTCTTCCAGCGCTTCGCGTGCGCAACCGTCTTCAGGCGACTCACCCGGGTCGAGGTGGCCAGCAGGGTTGTTCAGGCGCAAGCCCTCGGGCGTGTGCTCTTCGATCAACAGGTAACGACCCTCCCGTTCGATGATGGCGGCGACGGTGACACTGGGCTTCCAACGTTTATTCATTTCGTCATTATCTTTCGGGTTAATCCGCTTCAGGAACACCAACAAAGTCGTGTAACCTTGCGGTTTTCTGACAAAAATGACTTCAATGAGGAGAAGCCCATGTTGATTGGTGTTCCCGCCGAAACGATGGCGGGCGAAGCCCGAGTGGCCGTCACACCTGAGACAGCAAAGAAGCTGATCGGGCAAGGGCATGTGGTGCGCGTGCAAGCGGGTGCGGGTGTGTTGGCCAGTGTGCCTGACGCGGCTTATGCTGCGGTCGGGGCTGAAGTCGTGGATGGCGCATCGGCATGGGGCTGTGATTTGGTTCTCAAAGTCCGCGCCCCTGAGGCGACTGAAGCATCCCTCATCAAGTCGGGCAGCACGGTGGTGGGCATGTTAGAGCCCTTCAATGCAGAAGGTTTGCAGCGTATCGCTGGCGCAGGTGCCACGGGCTTTGCTTTGGAAGCCGCCCCACGCACCACACGCGCACAAAGCATGGACGTCTTGTCTTCACAAGCGAACATCGCGGGCTACAAAGCTGTGATGCTGGCCGCTGACAAATACCAACGTTTCTTCCCGATGCTCATGACGGCGGCGGGTACGGTGAAAGCTGCGCGCGTGGTCATCCTCGGTGTGGGCGTGGCGGGCTTGCAAGCCATCGCCACGGCCAAGCGTTTGGGCGCGGTGATTGAGGCCACCGATGTGCGCCCCAGCGTCAAAGAACAAGTCGAGTCACTCGGTGCCAAGTTCATCGACGTACCGTTCGAGAGTCAAGAAGAAAAAGACGCCGCCGAAGGCGTAGGCGGTTATGCCCGACCCATGCCGCCAAGCTGGTTGGATCGTCAAAAGGTGGAAGTGGCCAAGCGCGTGGCCTTGGCCGACATCGTGATCACCACGGCCTTGATTCCAGGCCGCGCAGCCCCCGTGCTGGTGACCGAAGACATGGTCAAGGCCATGAAGCCGGGCTCGGTCATCATCGACATCGCCGCAGGCAAAGGTGCCCATGGCGTCGATGGCAATTGCCCGCTGACGGAGGCCGGCAAGACCGTCATCAAACATGGCGTGACGATTGTGGGCGAGACCAACTTGCCTGCCTTGGTCGCCGCCGATTCAAGCGCGCTCTATGCGCGCAACGTGCTCGACTTTTTGAAACTCATCATCAACAAAGAAGGCGCCCTGCACATCGACATGGATGACGACATCGTGGCCGCTTGTCTTGTCACCCGCGATGGCGCAGTGGTGAAAAAATAATACGAGGAATACAACAACATGGATGCCGTCTCTCCCACCCTCGTCAACTTGATCATTTTTGTGCTCGCCATCTACGTGGGTTACCACGTGGTGTGGACCGTCACACCCGCTTTGCACACGCCGCTCATGGCGGTGACCAACGCGATTTCTGCCATCGTCATTGTGGGTGCCATGTTGGCCGCTGCAATGACGCAGACCACGCTGGGCAAAACCATGGGCGTGCTCGCGGTGGCCTTGGCTGCTGTGAACGTGTTTGGTGGCTTCATGGTCACGCGTCGCATGCTGGAAATGTTCCGCAAAAAAGAAAAGCCTGCTAAGGCTGCAGCAGGAGACAAAGCATGAGCATGGACTTTGTGTCAATGAACCTCGTCACCTTGATGTACTTGGTGGCAAGCGTGTGTTTCATTCAGGCGCTCAAAGGTTTGAGCCACCCCACCACCTCGATTCGCGGCAACGTGTTTGGCATGACGGGTATGACCATTGCGGTCATCACCACCGCAGCCTTGATCGTCAAGTTGTCAGGCTCTGGTGTGGGCATGAGCTGGGTGCTGTTGGGCCTGGTGGTAGGCGGCGGTGCCGGCACTGTCATGGCGCAGCGCGTCGAGATGACCAAGATGCCCGAACTGGTCGCTTTCATGCACAGCATGATTGGTTTGGCTGCCGTGTTCATTGGTGTGGCCGCAGTGGCCGAGCCTTGGGCCTTTGGCATCACGGCAGCGCCACAAGAGTTGGTCATCCGCGCGCAAACCGCCGCCGGCTTGGTGATCACCGAAAGCGTTCAACGCTTCCCCATCCCCGCCGGCAACCGCTTAGAGCTGTTCTTGGGCGCTGCCATCGGCGCCATCACCTTCAGTGGCTCGGTGATTGCGTTTGGCAAGCTGTCGGGTAAATACAAGTTCCGTTTGTTCCAAGGCGCGCCCGTGAGCTTTGCGGGTCAGCACATGCTCAACCTCGTGTTGGGGCTGGTGACGATTGGTTTGGGCTTGATGTTTGTGGCCACAGAAAGCTGGACAGCGTTCTTCGCCATGTTGGCTTTGTCGTTTGTGATGGGCGTGCTCATCATCATTCCGATTGGTGGTGCCGACATGCCGGTGGTGGTGTCCATGCTCAACAGCTATTCGGGCTGGGCGGCGGCGGGCATTGGCTTCTCGCTGAACAACAGCATGCTGATCATTGCAGGCTCGTTGGTGGGAAGCTCGGGCGCGATTCTGAGTTACATCATGTGCAAAGCGATGAACCGCTCTTTCTTTAGCGTGATCTTGGGTGGCTTTGGTGCAGAGGCTGTCACAGCCGTTGGCGGTGCACAAGAGCAACGCCCTGTCAAGAGCGGCAGCGCGGATGATGCAGCCTATATCTTGGCCAATGCCGAAACCGTGGTCATCGTGCCTGGCTATGGTTTGGCCGTGGCGCGTGCGCAGCATGCGGTGAACGAATTGGCTGAGAAGTTGATGCACAAAGGCATCAGCGTGAAGTACGCGATTCACCCCGTGGCGGGCCGCATGCCTGGCCACATGAACGTGTTGCTGGCCGAAGCCGAAGTGCCCTATGACCAAGTGTTTGAGATGGAAGACATCAATGGCGAATTTGGCCAAGTGGATGTGGCCATCGTCTTGGGTGCCAACGACGTGGTCAACCCTGCTGCGTTGGAGAAGGGCAGCTCGATCTACGGTATGCCGATCTTGGAGGCCTACAAAGCCAAGACCGTGATCGTGAACAAACGAAGCATGGCCTCGGGCTATGCGGGCTTGGACAACGAGCTGTTCTACATGGACAAGACCATGATGGTGTTTGGCGACGCCAAAAAGGTCGTGGAAGATATGGTGAAAGCCGTCGAATGAGCGCCGCACAAAAGCCTTGGTTAAGCGCCTATCCTGAGGGCGTTCCTGCAGAAATAGACCTCACCGCCTACAGTTCGCTGGTGGACTTGATGCAAGAGAGCTTTCGCCAATATGGCGATCGCACGGCTTTTAGCTTTCTGGGTAAAGGCCTGAGCTACGCCGAGTTAGACCGACTGAGCCAAGTCTTTGCTGCGTATCTGCAAAGTTTGGGCCTTGTGTTTGGTGATCGTGTGGCGATCATGTTGCCCAACGTCTTGCAATACCCCATCGCTGTGGCGGCGGTGTTGCGCGCTGGTTTTGTCGTGGTCAACATCAACCCGCTCTATACCCCGCGTGAGCTGGAGGCGCAGCTCAAAGACGCTGATGCCAAAGCCATCGTGATTCTGGAAAACTTTGGCGCAACTCTGCAAGAGTGTTTGGCGCGCACACCCGTTCAGCATGTGGTGTTGTGTGCCATGGGCGA
This sequence comes from Comamonadaceae bacterium, assembly GCA_947454585.1. Lineage (GTDB taxonomy): Bacteria > Pseudomonadota > Gammaproteobacteria > Burkholderiales > Burkholderiaceae_C > Limnohabitans. Next base: position 9,745 of record CANGML010000012.1, on the reverse strand, counting down.
CCGTTTGGGTTGGCTCAAAGGCACCTTGGTCAACCACGTGGTGCGCAAAGTCAAAAAAATGGTGCCTGCGTTTGAGCTCCCTACAGCGGTGCGCTTCAATGATGCGCTGACGCGGGGCGAACGTTGCACCCTCACCTTGCCCGATATTCATGGTGATGATTTAGCGGTGTTGCAGTACACCGGTGGCACCACGGGTGTGGCCAAAGGTGCGGAGTTGTTGCATCGCAATGTGATGGCCAATATGTTGCAAGCGTCTGCGTGGTTTCAGCCTGCGCTCAAGCGCATTCCCGCCGACGAAATTCCGACCTTTATTTGCCCCTTACCGCTGTACCACATCTTCGCTTTCACGCTCAACATCATGGCGTGCATGCGCATGGGCGGCTGCTCGGTGCTGATTCCCAATCCGCGCGATTTGCCGGCGGTGTTCAAAGAGCTCACCAAGCACCGCTTTCATGTGTTCCCCGCAGTCAATACCTTGTTCAATGCGCTGGTCAACCATCCTGATTTCAACAAAGTGGATTGGTCGCACTTGGTGGTGTCCGTCGGTGGCGGTATGGCGGTGCAAGGCCCCGTGGCGCGGCAGTGGCTGGAGAAGACAGGCTGCCCTATTTGCGAAGCCTATGGCTTGTCGGAGACCAGCCCTGCGGCCAGTGGCAATCCGGTCACCAACAAAGCGTTCAACGGATCAATTGGCGTGCCCTTGCCCAGCACCGACATGAAAATCATCGACGATGCTGGCAACGAAGTGCCCGTGGGTGAACCGGGTGAGATCGCGATTCGTGGTCCCCAAGTGATGGCAGGTTATTGGCAACGCCCTGATGAAACAGCGCGTGTGATGACCGCCGATGGCTTCTTCAAGTCTGGCGATGTGGGGGTGATGGACGAGCGTGGTTACTTCCGCATCGTGGACCGCAAGAAGGACATGATTTTGGTCAGCGGCTTCAACGTCTACCCGAATGAGGTGGAAGAAGTCGTTGCTGGCTTGGCCGGTGTCATGGAGTGCGCGGTCATTGGTATCCCAGATGAGCGTTCGGGCGAGGCCGTGAAATTGGTGGTGGTCAAGAAAGATCCTGCGCTCACTGAGGCGCAGGTGTTGGAGCATTGCCGACATAACCTGACGGGCTACAAGATGCCCCGCGTGGTCGAGTTCCGTGACGCCTTGCCCAAGACGCCTGTTGGCAAAGTGCTGCGTCGCGAGCTGCGCGACCACAAATAACCATGCCTCGGCTTGCGTTGGTCAGCGCCATGCACGAAGAGCTGGCGGCGGTGCTGGCCCGCATGCCCGACGAACAAAAAACCACTGTCGCTGGACGTGAGTTTTGGCTCGGTCATTGGCATGGTCACGAGGTGGTGGCCGTTCTCTCCCGCATTGGCAAAGTGGCGGCGGCGACCACAGCGACGACCCTGATTGAGCGCTTTGGTGTCACCCGCATGGTGTTCACCGGTGTCGCAGGCGGCTTAGCGCCTCATGTGCGCGTGGGCGATGTGGTGGTGGCGCGTGACTTCATCCAACACGACATGGATGCTTCGCCGCTGTTCCCGCGACACGAGGTGCCCCTGACGCGTATGACGCGTTTCCCTGCTGACACCTCGTTAAGCAATGCCTTGGCAGCGGCTGCGCCCTTGGCCTTGCAAGACTTGTGCGCGTCATTGCCGCAAGCTGAGTGGCTCACGATCAAGTTAGAAAACGCCCAAGTCCATCAAGGGCTGATCGCCAGTGGTGACCGCTTTGTGTCGCAAACGCTGGAGAGCCAGGCTTTGCAGCGCGAGTTGCCAGAGGCCTTGGCGGTGGAGATGGAGTGCGCAGCGATGGCGCAGGTGTGTCACGATTACGGCGTGCCTTTGGCAGCGGTGCGCACCATTTCAGACCGCGCTGACGATACGGCGCACGTCGATTTTCCGAAATTTATCCAAACCATCGCCAGTCGCTACAGCGTGGCGGTGTTGGACCGCTTGCTGTCCACGCTGCCGGCGTGATCACTTGAGCCAGCCGCGCTTGCGGAAATACCACATGGGCACCAAGGCGCTGGCAATCATCAGACCCAAGGCCATCGGGTAACCCCAAGTCTTGTCCAGCTCAGGCATGAATTGGAAGTTCATGCCGTAAATGCTGGCGATCAAGGTAGGAGGCAGCAAGGCCACGCTGGCCACCGAAAAGATCTTGATGATCTTGTTCTGGTTGATGTTGATGAAACCCACGGTGGCGTCCATCAAGAAGTTGATCTTGTCAAACAAGAACGCGGTGTGGTTGTCCAGCGATTCGATGTCGCGCAAGATTTGGCGCGCTTCTTCAAACTGGTCCGCGTTGAGCATGCGCGAGCGCATCATGAAGCTGACCGCGCGGCGCGTGTCCATCACGTTACGGCGAATGCGGCCATTCAAGTCTTCTTGGCGGGCAATAGCGCCCAGCACTTCGCCCGCGAGTTCGTCGGTCACGTTCTCGGACAACACCAGTTTCCCGGCGCGCTCGAGTTGGTCGTAAATATCTTCTAAGGTGTCTGCTGAGTATTCAGCGTCGGCATCAAACAGCTTGAGCAACACATCTTTGTCGTCTTCGATCAAGCCGGGTGCGCGGCGGGCACGCATGCGTAGCAGGCGAAAGACGGGCACGTCTTCGTCGTGGATCGAGAACAACACGCCACGGCTGCGCAGAGAGCTGTTGTTTTGGTTCAAGATGAAGGCCACGCGGACCGTACGTGGCTCGTCTTCTTGAGCGATCAAAAAGTCGCTGCGGATGTGGAGTTCGCCGTTGTCCTCTTCATAAAAGCGGGCCGATTCTTCGATGTCCTCGTCCATCGCATCTTCGGGGATAGACAGTCCGTAATACTGCTTGATCCAGCGTTTTTCCTCCAGCGTGGGCGCTTCGAGGTCAACCCAGATGGGTTGGAATTTGGAAAGTTCTTCCAGCGATTCGATCTCTTCTTGAAAGAGACGACCGTTGGCCAGCGTGAAGATATTGAGCATGGCAGTCCTTGCGCTTGGGGCACAGAAATTCGAAGGGTGGGAGATGCAGCTTTCGAATTCGCGCGGCGACAAAAGGGCCAGGTGCGATCCGAAAGCTACCGACTAGGGTAGGTTTCCAAGGAGATAGCTCCGCTGTTGATCTGTCTCAGATTATGGCACTGCGACGGAGCCACCTAGGGGTTTTCCGGAGGATGTTTTGGTGCAATATTGCGCTCACCCCCATTGCCTTTCATTCAAGGAAGGGGCATAGTGAAAGCGCTAACTCACCCATGGAGGTTTTTTATGAACTTGACGATCAGTGGACATCATCTTGAAGTAACGCCCGCCTTGCGCGCTTATGTGGAGGGCAAGTTGGACCGCATCACCCGACATTTTGATCAAGTGGTGGGTGTCAAGGTGTTGTTGAGCATAGAGAACCAAACCGAAAAAGAACGCCGTCAAAAGGCTGAATGCAATATCCACGTCAAAGGCAGCGACTTGTTTGCAGAAAGCGCACACGAGAACATGTATGCAGCGATCGATGAGCTGATGGACAAATTGGACCGACAAGTGGTCAAGCACAAAGACCGGCTGAAAGACCACCACCATGTCAGCTCCGAAATGGCCTGATCTGACCTGCTAGAAACTTCTCAAAACCGCCCTTTTGTGGCGGTTTTGTGCTTTTGGAGACAGTTCATTCGCGGGTGCATAATCTGCGCTCAATCATGAACCGCCTAGCTTCCATCCTTACCCCTGCGCAAGTTCTTGTGCGCGTTGAGGTCACCAGTAAAAAGCGCGCCTTTGAAGAGGCGGGTTTGCTTTTTGAGGGGCTGCACGGCCTCAATCGCGCGCTGGTGGCTGAGAGTTTGTTTGCGCGGGAGCGCTTGGGCTCAACGGGCTTGGGTCATGGCGTGGCGATTCCGCATGGCCGTATCAAGGGCTTGAAGTCGCCGATGGCGGCCGTGTTTCAACTGGATCAATCGATTGGTTTTGACGCGCCCGATGAGAAGCCAGTCAGTTTGCTGATCTTTTTGCTGGTTCCTGAAGCGTCCACGCAAAAGCACCTAGAAATCCTCTCTGAAATCGCTGAGCTGCTCAGCGACACCGGCTTGCGGGAAAAAATCAAAACCTGTGATGACGCGCTCGAGTTACACCGCATCATCTCCACCTGGAATTCGGTGCAGCCGTGAGGCCCTCGGTTATCAGCGCGGATGTGCTGTTTGAGGCCTTTCGTGCCCGTCTCCGATGGGAGTGGGTTGCCGGCCTTGGCGCCTCTGAACGCCACTTTGATGAGGTCGCCGTGCGCAGCGCACGTTCCGGCGCTGACCTTGTTGGTTACCTGAACTACATCCATCCCTACCGCGTACAAGTGTTGGGCGAACGTGAAGCCAATTACGTGAGCCAGCACTCTGCAGAGGACTGCGCCCGGCGTATCGCGCGCATCGTGACGCTAGAGCCACCGGTTCTGGTATTGGCCGATGGCCAGCATCCCACAGAAGCCTTAGTCGCCATGTGCGAACGCGCCCAAATTCCGTTGTTCACCACGCATGAGTCGGCGGCGTTTGTGATTGATGTGCTGCGCGCCTATTTGTCCAAGCACTTCGCCGACCGCACCACCATGCACGGGGTGTTCATGGATATTTTGGGCTTGGGGGTGATGATCACCGGCGAGTCAGGTTTGGGCAAAAGTGAACTGGGCCTGGAATTGATTTCACGCGGCAACGGTTTAGTCGCTGACGATGCGGTGGACTTGTACCGCATCAACCAGACCACCATTGAAGGTCGCTGCCCCGAGTTGTTGCAAAACCTGCTGGAGGTGCGCGGCATTGGTTTGTTGGACATTCGTGCCATCTTTGGAGAGACCGCGGTGCGTCGCAAGATGCGCTTGAAACTCATCGTGCATCTGGTTCGCAAAGAAACCCTCGAGCGTGATTACGAGCGCTTGCCGCATGAGCCCCTGTCGCAAGATGTGCTCGGCGTGCCCGTGCGCAAAGTGGTGATTCAAGTGGTGGCGGGTCGCAACATTGCGGTGTTGGTGGAGGCTGCGGTGCGCAACTCCATTTTGCAATTGCGTGGCGTGGACACCTACCAAGAATTCATCGCGCGCCATCAGCGCGCCATGTCTGAAAAATAAGCAACTTACCGGCCTGTAGGCCGATGTTCGCAGCTTTCCTTTTTGCAGTGCGCATACAGGCTCAGTGCATGGTCGGCGATTTCAAATCCTTGCCGTTGCGCAATTTTGATTTGCAGAGCCTCAATCTCCGCGTCATGAAACTCTTCCACACGCCCGCAGTCTAGACAGACCAAGTGGTCGTGGTGCTCGCCTTCGTTGAGTTCGTAGACGGCGCGCTCACTCTCAAAGTGGCTGCGCTTCAAAATGTCGGCTTGTTCGAACTGCATCAGCACGCGGTAGACCGTGGCAAGGCCAATTTCCATTTTTTGCAAAATCAATTGGCGGTACACGTCCTCCGCCGTCATGTGACGTTGAGCGCCTTTCTGAAAGATCTCCAGAATTTTCAGGCGAGGTGCTGTGACCTTGAGGCCCGTGCTTTTTAAATCGTCTGGGTGTGCCATTTTGTCTTTCTCGCTGAGCCGAAATGGGGGGACCGTTACAATGACCGAATCATAGCCTTACAGCCTCATTCGGCCTTTCACACCATGTTTGAATTCTGTCGAAATGCCTTGTACTTTTTGCGTCAACCTCGTCGGCTTGTCGCCGTTTTTGGCGTGGCTGGGGTGCTTGGACTGATGGCTTGCTCGACACCCGTCATTTACAAGCCGGAAGTGGTGCAAGGCAACTTCGTCTCACGTGAGCAGGTGCAGGCCTTGCGTCCTGGTATGCCCCGCCAAACTGTGCGCGACGTGTTAGGCACACCCTTGGTGACCAGCTTGTTTCATGCGGATCGCTGGGACTATGCGTTCACGATTCGTCGTCAAGGCACCGAACCACAACAACGCCGCTTCAGCGTTTTCTTTAAAAACAATGTGCTTGAACGGGTGGAGGGCGATGCTCTGCCCACCGAGGCGGAGTTCGCGGCTCAGCTTGACAGCCGCCGCTCACCCACCAAGCTGCCCGAACTCAAGGCGACCGAATCCGACTTAGCCAAGTTCCCGGCCAAACCTCATGCCGCCGCGGCCGCTTCTTCCTCGGTTGCGCCTATGCCCTCTGTGACCTACCCGCCGCTCGAGCCGGCCCGTTGATGATTGAAAGAGCCGACACACCATGGCCCCTGTATCCAACCCTTTAAAAGTCGCCATCGCAGGCGCCAGCGGCCGCATGGGCCAGATGCTGATCGAAGCGGTGCGCCAAGACCCCGCTTGCCAATTGGCGGGGGCCTTGGATGTGCCGTCTAGCCCAGGGATTGGCAACGATGCCACGGGCTTTTTGGGCCAAGCCAGCGGTGTGACGATCGAAGCCGATGTGCGCAAAGGCTTGCACAACAGCCAAGTGTTGATTGACTTCACGCGTCCCGAGGGCACCTTGGCACATTTGAAGGTCTGCCGTGCGTTGGGCGTCAAGCTGGTCATTGGCACCACCGGGTTCACCGATGCGCAAAAAGCAGAAATCGCCGAAGCCGCGCAAGACATCGCCATCGTCATGGCTCCCAATATGAGTGTGGGCGTGAATGTGACCTTGAAACTCTTGCAAATGGCGGCCCAAGCCATGCCCACGGGCTACGACATTGAAATCATCGAAGCGCACCACCGTCATAAAGTGGATGCGCCTTCGGGCACCGCGCTCAAGATGGGCGAGGTGATCGCTGAGGCCATGGGTCGCGACCTCAAAGACTGCGCCGTCTACGAGCGCTACGGCCACACCGGCGAGCGCGACCCTTCCACCATTGGATTTGCGACCATTCGCGGCGGCGACATTGTGGGCGACCACACCGTGTTGTTTGCGGGCACCGGCGAGCGCATTGAAGTCACGCACAAGTCGTCTAGCCGAGCCACTTATGCGCAAGGCAGCTTGCGCGCAGCCAGCTTTTTAGCCGGTCAAAGCAAGGGCTTGTTTGACATGTTTGATGTGTTAAATCTGCGTTAGTCGGCATGGATTCTTTGGCTACCGCTCCTCAAGGTGACGCGCTCAGCGCCGCGCTGGCGCTTGGTTTGCTGGCCATGTCCGTCGCCAGTTGGAGTGTGATTTTTTACAAAACTTGGTTGTTGCACCGGGTGAGTACCGATGTGGCCCATGGCAAAGCGGCTTTTTGGCAAGCCAGCGATGTGCAGCAAGGTCTTCAGGCGTTGGCCGCGCTCGAACGCACGGCGGTGTTGTTGCCACTCGCGCAAGCCAATCAGCAACTGCTGCACGGCACCTTGGGTGCGCAGGGGGATGTGTTGGCCCAGCGCACACGCGTCTTGCGCGATGCCTTGCACGGGGTGTTGCATCGACTGCAATCAGGACAAGTGTTGTTGGCCACGGTCGGTTCTACCGCACCCTTTGTGGGGCTGCTCGGAACCGTGTGGGGCATCTACCACGCCCTCACGGGTATTGCCACGGCCGGGCAGCTCACGATTGCGCATGTGGCAGGCCCCGTGGGTGAAGCCTTGATCATGACGGCAGCGGGCTTGGGCGTGGCCTTACCCGCCGTCCTGGCCTTTAACGTCATGGGCCGCGTCATCAATCGTTTGGAGCAAGAGCTCGAAGGCTTTGCTCATGACCTGCGGGCGCTCTGATGGCTTTTGGTCGTTTTGAGCGCACGCCAGGCCAAACGCCCATGAGTGACATCAACGTCACACCTTTGGTCGATGTGATGATGGTCTTGCTGGTCATCTTCATCATCACCGCGCCTTTGATGGTCAGCGCCCTGAAGCTGGATTTACCCAAAACCGACGGTGCGCCGGCCAGCAGCGCGCCGCCGCGCTTTGTCAAACTCAGCATTGACGCCAAGGGCGCGGTCTATTTGGACGACAAAGCCATTGCGTTGGACGACCTCAAGCGCAGCCTGAACGCGCAGGCTTCCAAGGCTTTGGCGGGGGACCGCGGTGAATTACCCGAGGTGCAGTTGCGTGCGGATGAGCGCGTGCCGTATGGGCGGGTGGTCGAGGTCATGGACCTTGCTCAACAGGCGGGTATGAACCGCATTGGCTTTGTCACCGAGCGCAAGCAGACCCCTGCCAAGCCCTGATTGGGCCTCCTGAACCCAGCCTAAAATCAGAACCTTTGGCGCCTTGGCTTTTTTGAGGTGCCGTCCCCCGTTCAAGCTGGGGTTCTCTGACTGATTCCATGCAAGACAAATACAACCACACCGAGGTCGAACGCGCTGTTCAGGCCGCTTGGGTCCACGCCGATGCCTACCGCGTCACCGAAGACACGTCCAAACAGAAGTTCTACGCCTGTTCGATGTTGCCTTACCCCAGCGGCAAGCTGCACATGGGCCATGTGCGCAACTACACCATCAACGACATGCTCACGCGCCAGTTGCGCATGAAGGGCTTCAATGTGTTGATGCCCATGGGCTGGGATGCCTTTGGCTTGCCTGCCGAAAATGCGGCGCTCAAGAACGGCGTGCCGCCTGCCAAGTGGACGCATGAAAACATTGCCTACATGAAAAAGCAAATGCAGGCGATGGGCTTGGCCATCGACTGGTCGCGCGAAGTGGCCACCTGCGATCCGACGTATTACAAGTGGAACCAATGGCTGTTCTTGAAGATGCTGGAGAAAGGCATCGCCTACCGCAAGACCCAAGTGGTGAACTGGGACCCGGTGGACCAAACCGTGTTGGCCAACGAACAAGTGATTGACGGCAAAGGCTGGCGCACGGGCGCACCGGTTGAGAAGCGTGAAATCCCAGGCTACTACCTCGACATCACCCGCTACGCCCAAGAGTTGCTTGACCATGTGCAAGTGGGTAACGAGAAGGCGACGCTGAACGGCTGGCCCGACAAAGTGCGCTTGATGCAAGAGAACTGGATCGGCAAGTCCGAGGGGGTACGCTTTGCCTTCACGCACGACATCGCTGGTATTGATGGTGCTTTGATTGGCGATGGACGCATGTATGTGTTCACCACACGTGCCGACACCATCATGGGGGTGACCTTTTGCGCGGTGGCCGCTGAGCACCCACTGGCGCTGCACGCGGCAGCAAACAACCCCACGTTGGCAGCCTTCCTCGACGAGTGCAAGAGCGGTGGCACGACGGAAGCCGAGCTGGCCACGCAAGAGAAAAAAGGCATGGCCACGGGCTTGTTCGTCACGCATCCTTTGACGGGCGAAAAAGTCGAGGTGTGGGTGGGTAACTATGTGCTCATGTCTTACGGTGATGGCGCGGTCATGGGCGTGCCGGCGCATGACGAGCGTGACTTTGCGTTTGCTTTGAAATACGACTTGCCGATCAAGCAGGTCGTGGCTCTTGGCGTTGATGCCGCCTCGTTGGCGTTCGATGCGACCGTTTGGGCTGAGTGGTATGCCACCAAAGCAGGTGTGTGTGTGAACTCCGGCGAACTCGATGGGCTGAATCAAAAAGCCGCTGTCAACAAAGTGGCAGAGTTGCTGGCAGCCAAAGGTCTAGGCGAGAAGAAAACCACCTGGCGGTTGCGCGACTGGGGCATCAGCCGCCAGCGCTACTGGGGCACGCCGATTCCGATCATCCATTGCGATGAACACGGTGCCGTGCCTGTCCCAGAGCAAGACCTGCCCGTGGTGCTGCCGCAAGACTGCATCCCCGATGGCTCGGGCAATCCGTTGCTCAAGCACGAAGGTTTCCACGCTGGGGTGACCTGCCCCGTGTGCGGCAAGCCCGCGCGTCGCGAGACCGACACCATGGATACCTTTGTGGATTCGTCGTGGTACTTCATGCGTTAC
>CANGML010000011.1 GCA_947454585.1 Comamonadaceae bacterium | reverse complement strand
CACCAGGCACTGGTATGCACCTCGGCTTTGGTGACGCCATTTTTCCTTAACCAGTGACCCACAGTTTGGGCTTGTGCTCTGCCTTGTGTGTCTAAATTGCGCTGGGTTTTGCAATCGCGCAAGCTGTAGTTGGCAGGATCCCCTACGCCTGGCGCTAGGGTATGACGCATGAGCAACACATACTCGTTGGATTTCAGTTGCGCAGATAGCTCACTGGCGTGAGTCACGAACGCGCTGAACAAGCTGGCGGCCATCAGAAGGCAGGTCTTGAGGTTCATCACAGATCACGTTTCATGAGTTGGTCAATCGCGGCAGCAAGCGCGAAATCTTTGTGAGTCAACCCATTGGCATCATGGGTGAGGAGCCGAAGCTGAACTTTGGTGTAGGTGGATAAAAATTCTGGGTGGTGGTCTTGAACTTCTGCGATCTCACCGACGCTCACGATAAAGTCAATGGCGGCTTTGAAGCTGTCGAAGACCCATACTTTGGAGATGCTGGCACCGTGCGCGTCTAAGGTCCACTGGTCTAGCGTAGCTAAGCCTGCAGTAATTTCGTCGTCACCGAGTTTGGACGGTCGCATCTTTTAAATCCTGCGGTTAAAGGACAGGGTCACATCGCCCAAATGGATGCCTAACTTGGTCATGCGCGCTTTGTTGAGCATGACACGCTCATTCATCAAGTACATCCAGTCGTCCATTTGTACATTTAGAACTGTGCCATTTACAGGGAGCGCCAAGGTGTACTGCCAATTGAAGGCATTCCCCTTGGTTTGCCCAAGTGCTTTCCCAACCACATCGCCCGCTGTGCCTTCGAATTGGCCTTGGCCTAAGTCAGTCAGTTGCCAGACGCGTTTTTCCTTGGTGCCGTCTGAGTACAAAAAATCTTCATCCAAGATGCCTTTGCCATCCTGCCATTGGCACTTCATCTCAACCGTGAAGCGTTTGACAACTTTGCCATCGCGGTCGGTAAAGATCCCCCACGCATCCACCATGCCATTGAAATAGGTTTTTAAATTCAGCAGGGGTTTTTCATTGGCGTAATCCGTGATGTTCGGTCCGGCACAACCCGCTAGACCGGTTGCTATCACCGTTGAGCCAATGCCACTCAATAAAGCTAATCGTCGATTGATCATGTGTTGTCCTTGGGGGTAAGGGAAAGTTGTTGAGCGATGAAAACCATCAACGGCATAGCGAGGGTCCAAGCGACGCCTAAGCAAACGATGTGATTGATCGAGTCATCTAAATCAGCTGCTCCCAGCTTAGCACCTGCGTAATAAGTCATGGGGCCAAAAATCATGCCCAGACCCCCAGAGAGGAAGAGGGGTTGACTTTGTAAGAACGCAAGGGATGAGTTCAGCGTCAAAGCAAACATCACCCAAATCGTCCAAAGCCAAAACGGGCTCAGTGGCCCCAGTGCCCATCCATAAAAGCCCATCACCGAAAAGTATTGAAGCCCTGTGTCCACCCAAACGCCAAGAAGCAATCCCACAAGCCCCATCTTTACTTCCAGCAAAGGATTTTTGGAAAAGTACAGATGAATGCTGATCAAACAGAAGCAAAAAATAATCGCCTCGATCTCTAAGCCGCGAGCAACGCCGGCGATACAAGCCCACCAGCCCGCTTGAAATCCAAGTGCGTTCAATAACTTCATCATGGGTTCATTCTAAAAAAAACCAGCTCAACCCCTGCGGATTAATGGATATCGCATTGAAATAACATCTACTTATATTTTTGAAAGGACATGGGAATGCTTGTGACGACCGCTGTTTTTGCCAGCATCTTGGCGTTGATGTTTATCAAACTTTCCCTGGGCGTCATTGCGCTTCGTCGCAAGAACAAAGTCGCTTTAGGAGCAGGTGGCGTTGATGAGCTGGACAGGGCGATCCGTGCCCACGGTAATTTTGCGGAATACGTGCCAATAGGCTTGTTTCTCATTGGTGCTTTGGAACTCAATGGTGCACCTTTGGCGCTTGTCGGCCCCTTAGGCTTGTTGCTGGTCGCGGGACGTATCTTTCATGCCAAGGGTATCCATGAGCCGCCTCCGAAATTTACAAATCGCGTTCGCGGGATGAAGCTGACATTTGCGGCCTTGGGGCTGTCAGCGGTTGCTAATTTGGGATGGTTGGTTTACATCATTGTTTCTGAAAGCTAGGCATCAGCCTCTTGTATGTTCAACCTGTCGTATTGCTTTGTTTTCTTATGGGCGTTAGTCAGTGCTTATGCCCATGCTGAGACGCAACAGCCTGCCTCTGGCTTAACCGAGGCTGAAGTCAGTCAATTCCGTCGCACAGGTGCCTACAAAGAGGTTGAAACCACGTGTCATCATTTGGAGATAACCCATCCCAAAAACTTTCGTTGCTTGACGATTGGAAAAACAGAGGAGGGTCGTCCAATTTTGGCGTTTGCCATCAGTCGCAGCGGCGCCTTGACCCCTGATCAGGCGCACCGTATGCGTGTCCCTGTGGTGTTGGCTATTGGGGGCACGCATGCTGGTGAAATCGACGGCAAAGATGCTGGCTTAATTCTTGTTCGAGATTTACTAAAGCATGGATCAGTCAATGACCCATTGCAGCATCAAGTTTTTTTATTTGTTCCCGTTTTCAACGTGGATGGGCACGAGCGTCCAAGCCCCTACAACCGGCCTAATCAAAACGGTCCATCCTTGCAGGGGGAGCGGGTCACAGCGCAGCGCATCAACTTGAATCGCGATTGGATGTTGGGCCAATCTTCAGAAATGAACGCCATGTTGCGTTTCATCAACGAATGGGATCCTTTGCTCACGCTAGACATGCATGTGACCGATGGTGTTCGTTACCGCCACGATGTCTCTTTGTCAATGTCGCCGATGTTTGGAACCGATGAGTCGCTTCAACAAGTGTCGGATCAGTTTTCATCTGACATGGTGAAACGTTTGTTGGCCAAAGGACATCAGCCTTTAGATTTCACCCCGGTCCTGCTTGATTTTGAAAATCCGCGTGCGGGCATCATGCGCGATGCAGATGCACCTCGGTTTTCACATGTCTATGCTGTGTTGCGCAATCGTCTAGGAATGTTGGTCGAGGATCATGCATGGAGCCCCTATGCACAGCGCGTGAAAACTAGCAAAGATGTGTTGATGGCAGCGCTGGAATTGATCGCGCAACAAGGCGCGCGACTCTTACAGATCGTTCATCAAGCCGATGAGAACTCCCAAGTCATGCAAGTTGCCGTGGTTGCTTTGGATTGGAACAACATGCTCGAGTCCGGCTTGGACATTCCAACTGGACAAGCGGATTTACTCGGTTATGAATACACCACCCATTCGGATGCGCCAGTGGTGGGGGGACGCCACATCACGTACCACTTGAATCAACCCGTGGTGTGGCATCTGCCGGTGTATGGCGATATCCAGCCGGTGAATGAAGCGATCGTGAATTTACCCAAAGCAGGCTATGTCATCCCAGCGGGTTGGGTTTCTGTCGTCCTGCCTTATTTAAAAAAGCATCACATCAGTTATCACTTGTTGACACAACCTATGTCTGGTGTTGCCGTCCAAGAGTTACAAGTGGACCCGGCAACTCTCTCGTTTGAATCCAGAACTTTTCAAGGCAGGTTGAGAACTCATGTAACTGGCGAGTGGCTCCCTGCGCAGGCCAATTTGCCGCCAGGCTCTTTGTTTGTTCCTATTCGACAAGCCCGTGCCTTGCTACTGGCGCATTTGTTTGAGCCCGTGGCACCCGATTCTTTGTCGCGATGGGGATTATTCAACACAGCTTACGAAATTACAGACCACATCTCGAACCATCGACAACTGCAAATTGTGCAGTGGATGTATGGGCAAGATCGTCGTATCCGTGAGAGATATGGGGAGGGGCTTGACCGTCAATTGCCTGCGCTCCGACGGGAATACCAAATCAGGATGGATCGAGATGATCGCTTCCAAGAAGATCCGGAGCAACGGATGGATTTTTGGATTAGCCGCATCCCTCATCACGACCCCACGTTCAACAAATACCCTGTCCTGAGAACAGATCAACTCTTACATCCCTGAGCTCTTTCTTGTCAGGCTTCAAAAACAAATAGGCTTGAGATGCTGAGTTTTTAGAAAGAGGTGCATAATGCAGCAGTGCAAGTGGTAAAAAACTTGCATTACTTAGGTGATAGGTCAGTTTCGCGCTCTACGGCGTTACTTTTTGGTTTGTTGTGTTTTCGGGACCCCTTCGCTTTTTTGACATGTATTTAAGGAGTCCTCATGGGCAATAAACTTTACGTCGGCAATCTGCCATACACCGTTCGCGATGGCGATCTCGAGCAATCTTTTGGTGAGTTCGGTTCTGTGACCAGCGCCAAAGTCATGATGGAGCGCGACACAGGCCGCTCCAAAGGTTTCGGCTTTGTCGAAATGGGCAGCGATGCCGAAGCACAAGCCGCTATTCAAGGTATGAATGGTCAATCCTTGGGTGGTCGTAGCATCACCGTGAACGAAGCACGTCCGATGGAGCCACGTCCTCCACGTTCCGGTGGCGGTGGCTACGGCGGCGGTGACCGTTCAGGCGGTGGCGGCTACGGTGGTGGCGGTCGCGGCGGCTACTAAGCCCTGCTTCCCCGAATGCCAAAAGGCTTCGAAACTTAGGTTTCGAAGCCTTTTTTTATGCCTGCTGCTTAATGCGTTTTGACAACGCCCTGGACCCAATCCAACCCCTTAGCGATGGCGAATTTGGCAGCGTCTGCATGACTGGCGAAGTGATCGGTGAAGCACATCACGCGGTCGGTACGCGCACTGCCACTGCCGCTCGCGACAGAGACTTGGGCAGCGAATCTGCCACTGGGTAGGGTGCGTGGACACGCTGCAATCTGGTATTTGCCCAAAATGATGGCATTGTTTTGAATTTGGATAGCGGGAATCATAAAAATCTTAAAAATAGAACGACAAAACAGAGCCCGCAAAGGGCTTGTTGAAATACGCGAAGAAGTGGGAATTTACTTAAAGGCCCCTCTGCTGAGGGGCTGCACACACGGTGGTCAGGTGCGTGCTAGAAGTCGACTAAAGCGATGCGCTAATGTAACACGTCAATCGACTTTGCCGATGCGCTGTACCAAAGCCGCCATGTCTTTGGCGTCGGTGTGCACATAACGCTCAAATTCGCTCATGTCTTGAAACATGAAGGAGGTGCCTGCAGCGGCTATAGCCTGATTAGCTCTGGCATCCGCTGCTGCGAATTTGGCCGCTTGACGAATTTTTTCGACCACCGCGGGTGGGGTGTGGGCTGGCACAAACAAGCCTGACCACTGCGCATAGGCAATGGGCACACCCAGCTCCTTTAGGCTGGGCACCTCAGGCAAGGCTGCTAAACGACCCTCGCCCCAATGGGCCAAGGCGCGCAATTTGCCCGCTTTGATTTGCTGTGTCACGCTGGCAGGGCCTGTCGACAAGGCTTCAATTTGTCCTGACAACAAGGCCATCACAGCGGGGCCTGCGCCGGTGTAGGGCACATGCAACATGAAGCTCGAGGTGGCAGCCTTGAGTTGCTCCATTGGCACATGCATGGTGCCGTAGTTGCCTGATGAACCAAACGACACCTTGGCGGGGTTGGCTTTGACATAGGCCATGAACTCGGCATACGTGCGCCAAGGGCTCTCAGCACGCACCACCAACACCGTGGGGTCTGCGCTGAAACGTGCAATCGGTTTGAGTTGGTCGAGCTGAAACATGGGCGAGCGCTTCAGCACTTTGTCCGCTTCAGGCAGCACCACCAGTGACGACAGCGCCATCAGCACGGTGTAGCCATCGGGTTTGGATTTGGCCACCTGCGCCATGCCAATGCCTCCGCCGGCGCCCCCTTTGTTTTCCACCACCACCGATTGCTTCAGGTAACGGCCCATGGCTTCGGCCACCGGGCGACCCACCGCATCGGCTACGCCCCCGGGCGGAAACGGCACGACCATGGTGATCGGCCGAGTGGGGAAGTCTTCTTGCGCAAAGCAGTTCGCAGCCGTTGCAGCAAGCACCCACGCCAAGGTGGTGAAAAGGACTGAGCGTCGGGTCATGGGGAGCTCCGTGACTTAGATGAACTTGTTTTCGATGTGGCCAATGCCGTCAATCTCCACGCGCACCACGTCGCCGTGCTGAAGGTAACGCGGGGGCTTCAGGCCCATGCCCACGCCAGCAGGGGTGCCAGTGGCGATGATGTCACCGGGGTACAGCGTGATGCCTCGCGAAATGGTTTCGATCAAGGTGGGGATGTCAAAAATCATGTGCTCCGTGGGGCCGTCTTGACGTTGTTCGCCATTGATGACGCCACGCACGCGTGTGCGACGACCATCCAATTCGTCAGCCGTGACCAGCCAAGGACCCATCGGGCAGAAGGTGTCGAATGATTTGCCCATGTCCCACTGTTGATGACGCATTTGTACGTCACGTGCCGTCACATCGTTGACGATGGTGTAGCCGTAGATGTGTTGCATGGCATCAGCGGCGGCAATGTTCTTACCGCCCTTACCGATGATGACGGCTAACTCCGACTCGTAGTCGATCTGATCAGAAACAGCCGAGCCAGGGAGGTGCACGTCATCGAAGGGACCGACCACGCACTCGGGCACTTTGGTGAACACAATGGGCCAGGCTTGGGTGTTGGTGTTGCTGTCTTTGAAGACCGAGGTTGACAGCTCTTTGGCGTGCTCGTGGTAGTTGCGGCCCACGCACCAAATATTGCGACGCGGCAGCGGCAGCGGGGCTTCTAGATGCACATCGGCCACAGCCACCGTGTGTTGGGTCAACGCCGGCAGTTGGCCGCCTGCGATCACGGTTTCGATCAAGCGCAGTGCCCCGTGGTGAGCGACTTCTGGCGTGACATCAAACGCCGTGACATGAAGGCCATCGGGAGAAACTTGGCCGACGAGACGTTGGTGGTGATGGCGGTAGGTGGCGATGCGCACAGAGGACTCCCAGATAAATATTGAACCCTTGGAATGCTAATGGCAAGGCCTACAAGGTCGAAGCAATCCTGTCATCTGAATGACTCGTGCCTAGCTGGGTTTGGGCCGTGCCACCAAGCCCGAGGCCAAGGCGGTACCGGCCACGATGACCAAGGCACAGCCCATCATCCAATGGGTCACCACTTCATCCAAGAACAAGGCGCCAAACAGGTTGGCAAACACGGGGATGAGGTAGGTCACGGTCATCGCGCGCGCGGGGCCAGTGCGGGTCATCAATCGAAAATAAAGCACGTAGGCCAGCGCGGTGCAAAGCAAACCGGCAATGCCTAACGCGAGCCAGGCGCGCAGCGCTGGCGCCTCTTGCGGCCAGGTGAGCAAAGCGGGCACGCACAAGCTCAAACTGGCACCCCACAAACTGCCTGTTGCGGTGACCATGGAGGGCGCCTGTTGCAAATAACGTTTGGTAAAGCTGCCCGCCACGCCATAACAAAACGTGGCCGTCAAGCACGCCACGATGGCCAGACCTGAGCCGCCATCTTTGAAAGTCACGCCGCCCGGCACATCGCTGGCGAGTAGCACGACGCCTGTGAAGCCCAGCGCCAAACCGCAGGCACGCATCAGGTTGAGTTTGTCACCCAGCCACAGCCACGCGACCAGCGCGCCAAAGAGCGGTGTGGTGGCATTCAGGATCGACGACAGGCCGGTGCTGATGTGCATCAAGGCATAGGCATAGCAGGCGAAAGGCAGGCCTGCATTGAGCAAGCCGGCGATGCACGCAGGACGCCAGTGTTGGTGCAACAAGGGGAGCTCACCTCGCCAAATCAAGACAGGGCTGAGCATGAGTGCTGCCAGCGTCACACGCACCCAGGCAGTGGGGAAGGGGCCAAAAGCATATGCCCCTTCGCGCATGAACATGAACGATGAGCCCCAGAGCAAGGCGAGCAAGACAAACTCAGGCACCCAGGCGCGCCAATGCAATTGCGGCATGCTCATGTGTGCAAGGCTTCGTGGTGAAGCAAATATTGCTTGCGATGCAGTCCGCCCGCAAAGCCTGTGAGTGACCCGTTGGCACCCAAGACGCGGTGGCAGGGCACCACGATGCTGTGGGGGTTTTGTCCGATCGCGGCGCCCACCGCGCGAACCGCTTTGGGGTTGCCTATCGCGTGGGCGATTTGTCCGTAACTGCTGGTTTGACCAAAGGGAATCTGCGTCAGGGCTTGCCACACACGACGTTGAAACGGGGTGCCCCAGTGCGTGGCTAGATTTAATTCAAAGGCTTGTCGTTGGCCATTGAAATAAGCCGCCAACTGGTCCGCCGTCGACAGCAACACGGGGTGCTGGTCCTGGCTCAACCATGGGCTGCTGTCAGGCATGTGGACTTGCCCTTGGACAAACCAGACGCCGACCAAGCCCGCATCTGTTGCGGCCAGCAAGATGTCACCCAAAGGGGATGGCCTCTTCGTTTGATAGACCCGTGGCGTTGGCATGAGGTGCATTGGCAAGTGGCTTTTTGACAGGGATGATCTCATCATAGTGGGCTCTCTACAATCTCAGATATGCAAGTCAACCCCTCCATTTTCAAAGCCTACGACATCCGCGGTGTCGTGCCCTCAACGCTGAATGTCGACGTTGCCGAAGCGCTGGGTCGTGCCTTTGGCACCCATGCTGCTGCGTCAGGTGAAACCACGGTGGCGGTCGGCCGTGATGGTCGCTTGAGCGGCCCTTCACTGGTTGAAGCCCTGATTCGAGGTCTGGTCGCCGCAGGCGTGCAGGTGATCGATGTGGGCGCTGTCACCACCCCCATGTTGTACTTTGCCGCCAGCACCCTGTGCAAGAGTGGCATTCAGGTGACGGGCAGCCACAACCCCAAGGATTACAACGGTTTCAAAATGGTTTTGGGTGGTCGCGCCATTTATGGCGACGAAATCCAAGGCTTGCGTCAGATCATGGCGTCCGAGCGTTGGGCGCTCAAAGCCGGCGGCAGCGTCAAGCAGGTGGAAGTCACCGCTGATTACGTAGCGCGCATCGTCGGCGATGTGCGCCTGAGCCGCCCTATGAAAGTGGTGGTCGACTGCGGCAATGGCATCGCCGGAGCCACCGCACCGAGCATCTTGCGCGCCTTGGGCTGCGAGGTGGTTGAGCTGTTCAGTGAGGTGGATGGCAACTTCCCCAACCACCATCCAGACCCCAGCAAGCCTGAAAATTTAAAAGACGTCATCGCCGCGTTGAAAGCCACAGATGCTGAACTCGGCTTGGCCTTTGACGGCGATGGTGACCGCTTAGGCATCGTCACCAAAGACGGGGAGACCATTTACCCCGATCGCCAAATGACGTTGTTCGCACAAGACGTGTTGTCTCGTGTGCCGGGTGGCGCGATTGTGTTTGACGTCAAATGCTCGCAGCGTTTGGCACCTGCCATTCGCGCAGCAGGCGGTCAAGCGCTGATGTTCAAAACAGGCCACTCGCTCATCAAAGCCAAGATGAAAGAAGTCGATTCACCCCTGGGCGGTGAGATGAGTGGTCATATCTTTTTCAAAGAGCGTTGGTTTGGTTTTGACGATGGCACCTACGCCGGTTGTCGTTTGCTTGAAATTGTCAGTCGTAGCCCCGATGCCAACGCCGTGCTGAATGCCTTGCCCACCAGTTTTTCTACCCCTGAGTTAAACGTGGCTTGCGCCGAGGGCGAACCACACCGCTTGAGTGCTGAGTTGCAACAGCTCGTCGCCTCAGGCGCGTTGCCCTCGCCGGAGTTCGAGCCGGAGGTCTGTGTGATTGACGGCTTGCGCATCGACTGGGCCGATGGCTTTGGTTTGATTCGTGCGTCCAACACCACGCCCGTGTTGGTGCTGCGCTTTGAGGGACAAACCCAAGCGGCGCTGGACCGCATTGCGCACGACATGCTGGCGCTGTTGCATCGCGTCAAGCCTGATGCAAAGTTTCAAGAGGCGACGCATTGAAGGTCTTGATCGTCAAGCTCTCCTCCTTAGGGGATGTGATTCAAACCCTGCCTGTCATTGAAGACATGAAGGCCTGTTTGCCAGGCGTCACCATAGATTGGGTGGTGGAGGAAGCGTTTGCCGATTTGGTCAAGCAAGCCCAAGGACTCACCCGCGTGATTCCGTGTGCCGAGCGTCGTTGGCGGAAAACCCCATTCAAGCGTGAAACGCGCCAAGAGTGGGCGCGCTTTTGGCAGACCTTGCGCGAGGTGTCCTACGACGCCGTGATTGACTTTCAGGGGCTGATGAAGTCTGCGCGTGTGGCCCGCGGCGCCCGTCTGACGTCTGCTGGGTTCACCGCGACTTACGCCAATAAAAGTGATTTATGCGCCTACGAGTGGCCGGTGAAATGGATGCTCCAAAAGACGGTGCCGATGGAGAAAAAAATCCATGCCGTGGCGCGTTACCGTGCCCTCGCGGCGAGGGCCCTCGGCTACGAAGCAACCGGCGTGTTGCAAGATAGGCCGACCTATCCTCTGGTGGCTGCAGCGCATGCGCTTCGCGAGGGCATCATGTTGGCTCACGGCACCACGCGTTTGGACAACGAGTGGCCTTTTGAGTCGTGGCTGCAATTGGGCCAGCGCTTGATTCAGCAAGGTGAGGTGGTGCTGTTGCCGCAAGCGAACGACCGTGAAGCTGACTTTGTGCAACGACTGGCACAGGCTCTGGGCGCGCATGCCCATGTGTTACCCCGCATGACGCTGCCGCAGGTCTTGTCTCACATGGCCAACTGCCGTGCGGTGGTGTCGGTGGACTCCGGATTAGGCCATTTGGCGGTTGCCTTGAACTTGCCGGTGGTCCAGCTCTTTAGTCAACCGCGTATTGAGCGTGCCGGGCCGGTGGGCGCGGCCCATCAGCGTGCGGTCGGGGGCGATCATGTGCCTTCGGTTGAAGAGGCGTGGGACGCCTATGTCGCTTGCTTGATCGCGGATCACCAGCCGTGATGCTCAAACTTTACAGCGGGTTGATGTGGGCGTTGCAGCCCTTGCTGCGCCGTAAATTACAACGCCGTGGCCGGGAAGAGCCCGGTTATTTGTTCGCCATTGAAGAGCGCTTGGGTCATTACCCGCAGCCAGCCAGCGGCGGCTATGTGTGGGTTCACGCTGTGTCCTTAGGCGAAACGCGCGCGGCGGCAGTGTTGCTGCAAGCCCTGCGCGCCGCCCACCCCGGTCTTCGCTTGTTGCTCACCCATGGCACAGCGACTGGACGTGCGCAAGGCGAGAGCCTGTTGCAAGCAGGCGATGTGCAGGTGTGGCAACCGTGGGATACGCCTGCTGTGGTCAAGCGCTTTTTGGCGCACTTCAAGCCACAGGTCGGCATTATTTTAGAAACTGAGTTGTGGCCCAACTGGGTCGCCGAATGTCGTCAAGCCCAGGTGCCCTTGGTGCTGGTCAATGCCCGTATGAGCGAGAAAAGCATGCAGCAAGCGCAGCGCTTGGCGTGGCTGTCGCGTCCGGCGTATCAAGGCCTCAGCGCTGTGTACGCCCAAACCGATGATGATGCGCAACGCCTCACAGCGCTTGGGGCAAAGGTGGATGCAGTCGTGGGCAATATCAAGTTCGATGCCCAACCCGACGGCTTGCAACTGGCCCTGGCGTTGGTCTGGAAGCAAAACATTCAGAGACCCGTGGTGGTGTTCACCAGCTCGCGCGAAGGTGAAGAGGTCATGTGGCTCGACACACTCCAAGCCCTCAAAGATGCCCCGCGTGATGCGCATGAGCACATCAATGCAGCGCACTGGCTGGTGGTGCCGCGGCACCCGCAGCGCTTTGATGAAGTTGCCGCCTTGATGGCGCAGCGGGGCTGGAAGGTGTCACGCCGCAGCGCATGGACAGTAGGGCCGGACTTGGCGGTGCAACAGGAGGTAAACACCCTTTGGTTGGGTGACTCGTTGGGTGAGATGGCGCTCTATTACGGCCTATCGGATGTGGCCTTGTTGGGCGGCAGCTTTGCGCCCTTGGGTGGGCAAAACTTGATCGAGTCCACGGCCTGTGGTTGTCCGGTCATCATGGGGCCGCATACCTTTAACTTTGCAGAAGCCGCGCAATTGGCGCAAGAGGCAGGCGCTGCCTTGCGCGTGGAAGACATGGCTCAAGCTGTGACCACCGCCTTGCAAATGGTGCGCTCAGGCCCTGATGAAAATGCACACATCCAAGCCTGCATGCACTTCTCGCAAGCGCATCGCGGTGCTGCCGAGCGCACGGCACAGGCATTGCTGCCGTATTTGAAAAAACCTTAAGGCGCGAGCAAGTCGTTGATGGGTTGCAAATCCGCCGGCGTCAACGTGCCGGCCGCTTGACGCAGCTTCAAATTGCCCACCAACACGTCATAGCGCGCTTTGGCCAAGTCCCGCTTGGTTTGGTAAAGCTGGCTTTGCGAGTTCAGCACATCGATGTTGATGTTCACCCCCACCGAATAGCCGAGCTTGTTGGCGTCTAAGGCGCTTTGTGTGGAGGCTTCCGCCGCTTCATAGGCCTTGACTTGACTGAGGCCTGCGACCAAGCCGAAGTAAGCCGTACGCGTGGCCTGCGCTGTGTTGCGGCGTGCATTTTCGTAATCTGAGCGGGCTTTGTCTTCCAGTGCCACCGTCTCTTTGACGCGGTACATGGTGGTCAAGCCGGCGAAGATGGGCATGTTCAGCACGATCGCCGCAGAGGGCGAGAAAACATGGTTGTCCAAAATGGTGGTGCTGGTGGTTGTGTTGGAGGTGCCGCCAATGTTGCGCACTCCCGAGTAAGAGATCTGCGCATCCACCGTGGGTTTGTGTCCAGCCGTGGCTCTGTCGACTTCCAGCGTGGCCACCTCCCAGTTCAGTTTGGCTTGACGCACCGCAGGGCTGGCAGCTTCGGCCTGCGAGATCCAGCCATCGACGTTCTCGGTGGGGGGGGGGATCAATTTAGAGCTGTCTGCTAAGCGTTTGGGTTTGGCATTGCTCATGCCCACAGCCAAGTCCAAGGCCAGGCGCTTGATGCGTAAGTCATTCTCAGCGGCAATTTCTTGCGCGGTGGTCAAGTCAAAACGGGCTTGTGCATCGCGCACGCCCGTGATGGTGGCGGTGCCCACTTCAAAGTTACGCTTGGCCGACGCCAGTTGTTCGCCAACGGCTGATTTTTGTGCTTGCACAGACGCCAAGCTGTCTTCACTGGTCAGCACGTCAAAGTAGGCTTGCGAGACACGCACCAGCAGGTCTTGTTCCGCGGCCTCGTATTGCGCTGCCGCTTGTTCTAACAACCTTCCGCCTTGGCGGTAGGCGGCCCAAGCCGCTGGGCGATAGATGGGTTGCACCAAGGTCACACCTGCAACGCCAGTGCCGTAGAGACGGGGGTTCACAAAACCAGGGGGTTGAAGACCGCTGTCATAACGCAAGTCAAAGTAAGTCCGCGTGGCACTCGCCGACAAGGCGATGTTGGGCAAGATGCCGCCCAGGGTTTGGTTGGCTTTGGCCAGGTTGGCTTCAAACTGGGCTTTGGCCGAAATGAAGGTGGCGTCGTAGCCGCGCGCTGCGTCGTACATCTCCATCAAGCTTTGGGCTTGCGCGCCGCCAGCAAAAGCCATCACCACCGCTGCGGCGAGGGGGAGGGTGCGAAACACAGATCGAGAGAGGGACATGCAGTTCTTTCAAAAATCAATAGGTGGGCACCGACGCGTCCACCTGTGAAGACCAAGCGTTGATACCGCCCGAAATGTTGGCGACGTGGCTGAAGCCCTGTTGAACCAAGAAGGCGGCGACTTGCATGCTGCGCGCACCGTGGTGGCATAAGCAGGCGATGGGTTGGTCGCGGTTGAGTTCCTGTAACCGAGGGGGAAGCGTGTGCATCGGTATTTTGAGGAGCTCGAAACCTTGCGCGGTCACACAAGCGGTTTCGACTTCCCAAGCTTCACGCACATCAAGCACAACCGTGGATCCGTGGGCTGCCTGAGACGCGATCCAGTCTTGCAACTGGGCAGGTTGGACTTGATCAATCATGTCTAAAGCTTAGAAATTGAAGCGGCTAGGCTCTGCAAAGCCTTGTAAACGTGGCGCCGTGTGATCCCAAAAGGCTTTGCTGCTCCACGCTGACTCTGAAGTGCGTGTGAACAAGGTCGCCACCATGACAGGCTCTTGACCCACGATAGCGATCAGGCGGCCACCCACGGCGAGTTGTTGCAGCAAGGCTTGCGGAACTTCTGCCACGGACCCTCCGAGCACGATGGCGTCAAACGGGGCATCGCTTGCCGCGCCTTGGCTGCCATCAGCCACGCGCACATCCACATGGCTGATGCCAGCGCGTTGCAGGTTGTTGCGGGCGTTGCTGGCCAATTCAGGGTTCATCTCAAGGCTCACCACCCGTTGCGCGCGCCCAGCCAACAGGGCCGCTAAGTAGCCGCTGCCGGTACCAATGTGCAAGACTTTTTCGGTGCCCGTCAATTGCAGGTCGTGCATCAAGCGGGCATCGACGCGGGGCGGCAGCATCATTTCACCGTGGCCCAAAGGGATCTCGGTGTCCGCATAGGCCAACGCGTGGTAGGCCTGCGGCACAAACAACTCGCGTGGCACATTCGACAGCACGCTCAACACCTGTGCGTCGAGGACTTGCCAGGGACGGATTTGTTGTTCCACCATATTGAAGCGGGCTTGTGCTTGGGTATTCATCTCAAAAAAACTCCGAAATCGATAATTGACAGTTAAGCAAAATTTTAACGGGCGGGCCTGTCAAAGCCTGACGCCCATTTGCGCTTCATCCATTCTGCTAAGTCGTCCAAATAACAATACACCACAGGAACGACTACCAAAGTAAGCAGGGACGAGGTGATGACACCGCCAATCACCGCTTGGCCCATGGGCGCGCGCTGTTCGGAGCCTTCCGACAGCGCAAAGGCCAAGGGCACCATGCCAAAGATCATCGCCAAGGTGGTCATCAAAATGGGGCGCAAACGCACCTCGGCCGCCATCAACAACGCATCGTGGCGGCTCAGGCCGGGTTTGAAGCTGCCATCGGCCTGTTCTTGAGGTTGGCGCGCACGGATGGCAAAGTCGACCAACAAAATCGCGTTTTTGGTGACCAAGCCCATCAGCATGATCACGCCGATCACGGAGAACATGGAGAGACTAGAGCCAAACAGCAGCAAGGCCAAGACCACGCCAATCAGGGTGAGTGGCAGGGCCGTCATCAAGGCCAAGGGTTGTAAGAAGCTCTTGAATTGGCTGGCCAAAATCATGTAGATGAAGATGACAGCCAGCACCAAGGCCGAGATAGCGTAGCTGAACGACTCGGCCATATTTTTGGTGGAGCCGCCAAATTGGAAGCGATAGCCGGGTGGCATTTGGATGCCTTCCATGGCCTTGCGAATGTCTGCGGAGACTTCACCCGCAGAGCGGTTGTAGACGTTGGCGTTGATAGCGACTTCACGCATCAGGTCGCGACGGTTGATTTGATTGGGCCCTGTGCCTTCCTCGACTTTGGCGACTTGGTTCAGGCGTGCCACACGTGGGCTTCCGTCAGGGTTGGTGCCGATGGTGAAAGGCAGACGCTCGAGGTCTTGTCGGGCGTTGCGCGCATCCGGTGCCAAGCGCACATTGACGTCATAGGTTTGATCATCCGCGGCACGCCAGTTGGTCACCGTTTGACCGGCCACCAAAATACGCAATTGGTTACCAATGCTGCCCAAGGACAGGCCAAGGTCGCTGGCCGCCTCACGCTGCACGTTGACTTCGATGGTGGGTTTGTTGGGTTTGACACTGGAATCCAAGTCCACCAAACCGGGGATCGTGCGCACCTTGTCCATCACCTGGGTGGTGAGGCGCTCCAGTTCAGGCAAATCGCTGCCTTGCAAAGAGAACTCGACTTGCTTGTTGCCACCCACCGTGTCGAGCAAGCCCACATGCGTCAAGGTAATGCCAGGGACTTGGGCCAATCGCTCGCGCAAGGTCGCTGACATTTGATCCACGTTGCGTTGTCGGTCTTTGCGGTCGACCAAGCGTATGTAGATACTGGCGTAAATTTTGCCGTTGGCTGAACCGGTGTTGATGGTGGACAGCGTGTAGCGCACCTCTGGGAATTCACGAATGATGGCTTCGACTTGCTTGGCCTTGGCTTCGGTGACTTCAAGAGAAGAGCCAACGGGGGTGTAAAAGTTGACGGTCGTTTCTGAGAAGTCCGCTTTGGGGACAAACTCTGTACCCAGCAACGGCACCATCAAAATGCTCAGCACAAAGGTCGTGATGGCCAGGGCCACCGTGGCACGTTTGTGGAACAGGGCCCATTTCAGAATACGTTGGTACAGGGCAATCAGCTTGTCGGTGGTTTCTTCAAACCACGCTGTGATGGGGCTGATGAGGCGGTCATAAAAACTATGGCCTTTGCTGTGTTGACCATGGGCATGGATGGTGGGGTCATGCCAGATCGACGACAGCATGGGGTCCAGCGTGAAGCTGACAAACATTGAAATCAAAACGGCTGCCACGATGGTGATGCCGAATTCGTGGAAGAACTTGCCGATGATGCCGCCCATGAAACCAATGGGCAAAAATACCGCCACGATGGAGAGCGTGGTGGCCAACACGGCCAAGCCAATCTCTTGCGTGCCTTCCATCGCAGCTTGGTAAGGCGACTTGCCCATTTGCACATGGCGCACGATGTTCTCGCGCACCACGATGGCATCGTCAATCAACAAGCCCACACACAGCGACAGCGCCATCAGGGTGATCATGTTGATGGTGAAGCCAAACATGTACATGAACAAAAAGGTGCCGATGATGGCAATCGGCAGCGTCAGCCCCGTGATGACGGTGGAGCGCCACGAGTTCAGGAATAAAAACACGATCAGCACCGTCAGCAACGCGCCTTCGATCAAGGTGTGACGCACATTGGTGACGCCCACGCGGATGGGGCGCGAGCCGTCTTGCACTTGTTCAAGACGCACGCCAGCAGGCAATTGCGCCTTCATTTCTGCCACCGTGTTGTTCAGCCCATCGACCACGTCGATGGTGTTTTCGTCTTGCGCTTTTTGCACCGTCATCAACAAGGTGCGCTGGCCGTTGTAGAGCGCCAAGCTCTCCACCTCTTGCGCGCCGTCACTCACGGTGGCAACTTGGCTGAGCCGAATCGGCGTGCTGTTTTTGCGCGCCACGATGATGCGACCAAAGTCCTCGGGACGCAGCATGCGCCCCTGGATTTGAATCACCCGGTCTTGCTGCAACGAGCGCAGGCTGCCCACTGGCAAGTCTTGGGTTTCCGTCTTGACGGCATTGGCCACTTGCTCGGCACTGATGCCGAGCGACTCCATGGCTTGCGGATTGAGGTACAGGTTGATCTCGCGCTTGGTGCCACCCACCAGCGACACCGAGCCCACGCCACGCACGTTTTCTAAACGCTTTTTCAAGACCTGATCGGCCCAGTTGGTGAGCTCTACCGAAGATAGGGGTTGGCCACCTGGGGGCGTTTCGGGCAAGACAGCGAGCGACCAGATGGCGCGGCTTGAAGGGTCAAAGCGCAAGACCTTGGGTTCTTTGACATCGGTTCGCAGCGATGGACGAATCGAAGCGACCTTTTCGCGCACATCGTCGGCCCCTTTGCGACCGTCGATGTGGAGTTGAAATTCAATCACCACCACCGACAAACCTTCGTAGCTCCGCGAGGTGAGGGCGCTGATGCCCGCAATCGAGTTCACGCCTTCTTCTATTTTTTTGCTGACTTCGCTTTCCACAATCTCAGGCGATGCCCCGGGATATTCGGTGGTGATCACCACCACCGGGAAATCGATGTTGGGGAACTGGTCAATCTTCAGGCGCTGGTAAGAAAACAGGCCCAGCACCACAAAGGCGAGCATCAGCATGGTCGCGAAGACCGGATTTTTTAAACTAACTTGGGTGAACCTCATGGCGTATCGGTGGGCTTAAGGCGCGGCGGTGTACTTGACCCGCATGCCTTCACGCAAGGCCCCAACTTGTCCCTTGAGCACGGT
>CANGML010000010.1 GCA_947454585.1 Comamonadaceae bacterium | reverse complement strand
GGGCTGAATCGTCACCACACCCGTGGTCGTTAAAGCATTGGTTCCGCTCAAGCTCAGTGCATCGGTACTTAAGGTCACGGCCCCGCTTTGCCCAACACCCCCTAGCGTGCTGCTGCCACCTATATAAATACCTTGGCTGTTGGTGCCACTGCCTGCTCGACCAGTCAGGGTGAGGCTGCCACTGGCGCTCTTGGTGGTGGATGCATTGCTCACACTGATGCCGTAGTTGTTGCTCCCCGTGCCGCCACCGCCTGTGCCGGTGACAGTCACTGCACCCGAGCCAGTGCCGGTGACGGGGTTCCAAAGCAAGACACCGTAGTTGCTACCCGACGATGTATTGCCACCCCCCGTGCCTGTGATGTCAATGGTGCCGCTGCCCGTGACCGAAGCCCCGTTGATGATGGCTGTGCCCCAAGCGCCTTTGTTATTTGCGCTGATTGCCGCGGAGGCATTACCCACCAGGCTGAGGTTGCTACCTGTGACACTGACACCCGTCCCCGAAATACGCAAGCCGATGATGTAGTCATCGAGTGAGGCGGCAGAAGTACCACGCAAGGTCACCGCGCCGGTCCCTGCGTTCAAGGTGCTGTAGGTATCAATGTTGATGCCGTGCTCGGTCGTGAAACTGTTGCCATAGCCGGAGGCATAGCCTGTGGTGAGGTTGCTGCCACCCCCCATCGTGATGTTGCCGCCGCTGGTAGTGATGCTGGTGGTGTTGGCTGAAGTAGCGGCAACCAAGTAAATATTGCCTTGGCTGTTGGCATCGCTATCTGACCAATACGTCACGTTGCCACCGTTGGTCGTGACATCGACACCCGTGGCTTGGGTGATGTTGCCACTGGCTTTGAGCAAGATAGCCGCATTGGCCAAACTGGTCGTCAAATTGCTGTTGACGTTGATCGTGCCTGCATACACGCTGATGGGCCCACTGATGCTGGTGATGCCACCGATCGTGACCGTATCCGTGTGTGCCGTGCTGCCCAGGTCTTTGCCAATGGTTAAACCGGTGACATCCGACGAGACCGCAAAGTTGGTGATCGGATAGGTCAGTGAGGTGAAGTTATTGCCGTAAGGCTGAATGGTCAGCTTGCCTGAGGTATTCACCTGCAAACCATTCCCTGCGGCGAGACTCATGCTGTCATCGGTGAGGGTGATGTTGCTGGTTGAGCTGGTCACATCGCTCCCTGACTTGTAGCCAATGGTGGTGACGGCGGTATCGGCCTGGAGCGGCCCCGTGGATGTGGTGCCAGTGAGGGTAATCGCCCCGCTGGCCGCCAAAATTCTGTGACCACCCGAAAACAAAAAGTCTTGGGTTGCGCCGCTGCCAGTCAAACTGACGGTGCCAGTGCCCGTTGCCTCGATGGTGATGGGCATGGCATTGGTACAACAGAAAATAATGCCGCGGTTACTCGTGCCACCTGTGCCCACGCCGGTTAAAGAGATGTTGCCATTGCCTGTTTTGAGAAGCGTCGCAGCATTGCCGTTGGTTCCCCAATAACCCAAAAAGATACCCGCGCTGTAACTGGATCCGCTCGGACCACCGACCCCATCTAAGGTGATGTTGCCCGTGGTCCCTGCATCCAGCGTGAGCCCTTCCAGCGCGGCGATGCCTGACGAGTCGCCTGCCCAGATGGAGGTTGACTTGCCACGTATCGTGATGTTGCCGCCCCCCGAATACAACTTGATGCCGCTGTTGTGACCGCCGTTGAAGTAGCCCAGCGACACCCCACCCGGCAATGAGCTGGTGTTGTCTGCGGCGTAGCCCGTGGGCACCACTGTTCCCGAGAGCAGTGTGGTGCTGGCTGTGCCTCCGCCCATAGTAATAGTGCCACCGCCACTCGCAGTGCTAATTAGGCTACTGGTGCGGTTCGCACTGGTGCGGGTGTCCAGGATGTTTCTGTCATGCAAGTAGGTGTAGCCGCCACCCGAAGCATCGCTGTCACTCCAAAACGTGATGTCTCCCGCGTTGGTGCTGTGCGTCAAATCACCCGTCGACGTGATGTTGCCTGAGGCTTTCACCAAAATGTCTGCGCCTAAGGCAGTTGTCGTCAACGCCTGATTGATGTCCACATTGCCACCGTAGAGATTGATCGGACCATTGGCTGAGACCGCTGTATTGACAGTGACTAACGAGGTGTTTCCGGGCTTACCCAAGGTAAATCCACTCACCGTTTGAGCGTTCTGATTGAGAACAAACCAACTGGTGTAAGTGGGGTTGGCAAAGGACGCCGACGCGGGTTTGATCTCGACGGTTCCGGTGGTGCCAAAGAGTGGGTTGGTTCCGCCAGCCCAGTTGAAACTGTCAGCAGCAATGCTGATGTTGGATGAGCTGGTTTGAACTGCTGTTCCCGATTTGGATCCCCAGTAAGAAAGGGGGCCCCACCAGGTTCCTGTCAATCCATCGGCATCGGACTTCCCGTTCCACGTGATCGGGCCACTGCTAGCCAACATATTCCACGTCCCGCGCATCACCACTTCAAGCGTTAGTTTTTGCGAGGTATTGAGCGTGATCCCACCACCCGCTCCGGTAGCCAAGACGGACAGCGTGTTGTCCTCTTGCTCCATCGCCCAAGCCTCGCCACTTGCCCCCGTTGCTTTTCCAATGATCCTGATCGCGTCTGCCGTCGTATTGGCAGATTGAATGGTGAAGGGTTGCTGGGTATAGAAGTAGACCCCTGAGCTGTAGCTACTGCCCCAAGTTTGGCTGTACCCGTCGATCAAGATGGTGCCTGTACCACTGTCGATCAAACCGCTGGAGGTCAAGAAATAAAAGCCAACCCCTGAAGCGCCCCACCCGACTTGAACAGCCCTGGCATAAGACTTACCGCGAATGGCGATATTGCCACCTGAAGAACTCAAGGTCAGCGTGCGATCCACCCGGAAACCATGGGTTTGCGCTTCGTTTGAAGACCCCAAAGCATAGCCAGTGCCAGCCGTGTTGCCCCCACCAATGGTGATGTTGCCGCCGTTTGAATAGGCATTCAAACCATAGTCAAGCCGGATGTATCCATTGTTGGTCGTGTCGTTGTCGATCGCATCATCCACGTTGGATGCCAACAAGATGTTGCCGCCGCTGGTCCTCAGTGTGGCAAGCGCCGTGTTGCTGATATTCGTTTTAGCGCGGAAGGTGAGATCTGCGCCAGTCGCTGTGGATTGAAAACTGTTGTTCAAGTTCAGCTGCCCACCGTCCACCGTGATGGGGCCTGCAATAGAAATGGCGTTGTTAAGCGTGATGTCTGCACTGTTGCTGCTACTGCCCAAGGTCAAGCCCGTAAGGGTGGTGGCAAATGTGTAGTTGGGCGTGAAAGCACTGGAGAAGCTAGAAGCTGCAGCAGGTGCAATCGTGACAGCGCCGGTACCTGCAAAACCACTGGTGCTAGGAACCGTGTTGTTGGTGTACGTGATGCGGCTGGGCGTGGGGGTTGATGACAGCGTGGTAAGGCCTGTGTACGTGGCACCCCCCGTGAGGGTGATGCCCCCGGTCTCGACCTTCAACGCGCCAGTCCCACTGAACAAACCTGAATAAGTTAAGGCATCACTGCGGTTAAAGATCAGCGTGCCGTTGTTCAGCACGTTGGCCGACAACGCCCCCAAAGAGCCCGCTGTTGCGCCCGTTCCGACTTGCAAGGTACCCGAACTGAGCGTGGTGCTACCCGCATACGAGTTGTTGGCGGTAAAAGTGAACTTACCCCCTGCAGACGGGCTAGCCGTTAAAGAACCCGCCCCCGTGATCGACCCGCTGAATGTGGCAGCCAACGCATTGAGCGTGAGAGTGCTATTGCCCGTCGTACTGAACGTGTGGAGGGTGTAACCCAATGCACTGCCCGTCCCTGTTGAGACGGTGCCACCCGTCCCCGCACTGCTGCCGAAGTAGCGAACCACCACAAGACCGGAGCCCCCTGCACCGCCGGGTGTTCGATAGCCGGTGCCATCGCCTGCACTTTGTGGGAGATAACTGGCTGTGCCCGCACCGCCACCGCCACCCGTATTGGCTCTGCCCGCCGCAGCCCAAGCCGTGGGTACATCGTTAGCTATGGACGTGC
The DNA here is from genome assembly GCA_947454585.1 of Comamonadaceae bacterium. GTDB lineage: Bacteria > Pseudomonadota > Gammaproteobacteria > Burkholderiales > Burkholderiaceae_C > Limnohabitans. The sequence goes on along the minus strand of CANGML010000010.1, from coordinate 14,357 downwards.
CTGCTCCGCCACCGCCAGCGCCACCAGCGCCACCAGTAAATACGCCTGAGTTCGTGAACGTCACACCGCCGCCGCCGCCGCCACCGTAATTGGTTAAAGTGCCTGTGATGTTAGAAGTTGGGCCAGTGCCACCACTTAAACCTGTGTTGCCTGCAGTGCCAGCGCCACCTGCACCGCCGTTGCTAGTTGACTGATTGCCCGAGCCGCCAGCCCCACCTGGTCCATTTGGATAGACAGTGCCGCCCGAACCACCCGTGGCGATATCAGTTGTAGAACCGAAATTCAGCCTTGAGTCACCTCCTGCAGTAGCACCAGCACCTGCCCACGCCCCAGCAGTGCCACCGCCGCCCACTGTGGCGGTCAGTGCCAGAGCCGCGCCAATGTCGATGCCTGTTTTACTTACGACGGCACCACCGCCGCCGCCACCGCCGCCATCACTGCCACCACCGCCACCGCCTCCGACCACGAGGTAGTCAATCTTGTTGTCATACGCAACGTTTACCGCGCCATTGAGGGTGATGTTGTTGGTCAGGCCCGTGATGCTTCGGCCCAATAACAAGGTGGTGTTGTTATCAGCAATCAACGCACCAGGGCTGATGGCCGCCATGTTGTAAATGCCCAAGGTGCCGCCACTGACCGTAGTGCTACCTGTGTAGGCGTTGGCGTTCATCAATGAAATCTTGCCGCCCGTGGCGTTGTTGACCATCGAGCCAGCGCCACTGATGGTGCCGCTGAGCATGACATTCAAGGCATTCAGAGACAGAGAAGCTGCACCCGTGCTGGTATACGTGTGCAATGTGTAGCCAGTGGCACTGCCAGTGCCAGAGGACACTGTGCCACCCGTTCCTGCGCTGCTCCCCAGATACCTCACCACAACGAGGCCCGAGCCACCTGCACCGCCGTTGGTGTTAATGGTGTTGAGACCACCACCAGAACCGCCGCCGCCGCCACCCGTATTGACTGCACCACTTGTTGCTGTGGCTGTGTAACTGGTCGTATTGGTGTCCAATGGCGTGCCGTTGCCGCCGCCACCCAAGCCACCTAAGCCGCCCATGGCCCCAGCAAAGTTTTGGAAGGGCGCCGTACCGTGTATTCCACCGCCGCCGCCGCCGCCGTAATATGTAGTTGAACCGGTGATGGCAGACGCCAAACCGACACCACCGTTACCCCCCCTGGCACCTGAGTTTGAGCCATTTGTTTGGCTTGCAGCCCCCCCTGCGCCACCGGCACCGCCACCGCCGCCCGAGGAGTAAGGGTCAGTGCCTGCACCTGTGCCGCCTGCGAAACCTTGCCCAGCAGTTCCGGTACCAGCTGGATAGGTGGTACCCGTACCGCCACCACCAGACGACAGACCTGCGCCTCCACCAGCATACGATTGCCAGGTCGCACCTTTACCACCGCCAAGGGCAGTAATAGCAGGTAGAGTTGAGAAAGTTATCGACGAACTGCCTCCATTAGCACCAAATGAGCTGTAAGTCGAACTTGCTGCCACGCTGGCAGCTCCCGCACCGCCAGCTCCCACATTGATAGACAAACTCGTGTCAGACAGTAAATCAAGCGTGCTGGCGAGTACCCCACCGCCGCCACCGCCGCCGCCCACGTGTGCGCCGCCGCCGCCGCCGCCGCCAACCACCAAATAGTCAACTGATGAGTCAAGGTCAAACGTCACACTACCCGTGAGGGTCATGTTGTTGGCAAAGTTGGTCACATTACGGCCAAACATTAAGGACGTGCCATCCGCGGCTGCGATGGCACTTGTACCCGCTGCCGCGTTGTTATAGATTCCCAGAGTACCTGCACTGAGCGTAGTGGCACCTGTATAAGTGTTGGCAGCAGTCAGGGCTAATTTGCCAGCGCCTTGTTTGGTCAGCGTGCCAGCGCCTGTGAGGGTGGCGGTGACGGTGAACAAATCACTGCGGTTAAAGACCAAGGCGGTGTTGTTGGTCACCAAGCCCGTGCCCAAAGTACCCGAGGTGCCACCTGCACCCACCAGCAAGCTGCCAGCGTTGATGTTGGTCGCCCCCGAGTAAGTGTTGTTGCCTGTGAGGGTTAAGGCGCCCGCCCCATTCTTGGTGAGTGCGCCCGTGCCAGTGATGCTGCCCGCAATCAAGCTTGCACCTGTGTTGGTGATGATGGCCCCTGTGCTGTCGAGCTTCAGGGCATCACTGAACGTGACCTGATTGCCAGTCACCGACAAATTGGTCAGTGTTTTATTCACCCCCACCGCTTTGTCAAAAGTCACATTACCAGTAGAGGTCACCGTCAGGGGTGAGCTGTTCAGTGTTGTAGCCCGAACGTACCAATTGAGGGTTTGGCCTGCGCCTGCGTTGTCAAACAAATCGTTCCAATTGCCGTTGCTACCCGTGAACTGCATGGCGTTTTCGCCATAGAAACCATTGCCGTTAGCGATGTTGGTGCAACAGTTGTTGGGCTCGCCAGAGGCCCAGTTGGTATAAGTAATGGCTTGGCCAGCCAATGGGCCCGCTTCCCACTTCCACACACCGGCGCTGTTGCGACGACCGCCAATCCATGCCGTGTTGTAGTTCACCGAGAGGGCTGCCATCGAGTTCTCGAGCCGAGAGCTGATGCTGGCCAAGTAGCTGTTGGCGACGTTGTCCGCTTGGTCCAGCGCCGTCAGCCAACTGATGCCAGAGCCATAGTTGATGCCCGTAAAAATTTGACTCGCGGAGTTGACCACCCCATAAAACCGCACAGCACCGCTGCCTGAGTTGATGGTCAAGCCCGAGGTGTTCGCCAACAAAGTTTCGCCGTAGATGGACACCGCACCGCCACCGGTTGTCACCGTTTGGGCAGATGAACCGTCAAACGATACATCGCCCCCCACATAAACCGTGGCACTGTTTAAGACGGCGGTATCGCCAATGCCGAATTGCAATGATCCCCCGTTGGTGTTGATGCTGGGGCCTGAGTACTTGATGAAACCATCACCTGACTTGTCTGAGTCAGCGTTCAACACCATATTGAGTTTGTTGCTGGTCGAGGTCAGGCTTGTGTTGGTACTAAAGGACAAATGTCTTGCCGACTTCACCGTCAGCGTGGCATCAGCACCTGCGGTTTTGGTGATGTTGGCATTCACCAGAATGTCGTTGCTCGAAGTGAGTGAACTTGTCCCTGCCAAGGCAATCGCGCCATTTACCGTCAAGTCACCCGTGACCGACAAAGTTACGGCGCCGGACACATTCAAGCCGTTGCTGTTGACGGTCATGGATTGGGCGTTGGACAAACTCAGCGCGCTGAGGTTGTTGGCTTGCAGATTGGTGATGTAGTTGGTGGCATCCGTTAAGGTCACAGCAGGTTTGCTTGTGCCACCATCAGAAGAACCCAAGATCAAGGTGTTGGCGTAAATCGCACCCCCCGTGGTCGGGCCAGTTTGCGAAATGGTGGTGTTGGCCAACAGTTCAAACGTACCGTTGGGCAGGTTGAATTTAGCGCTGGTGAGCGTGATGGATGTTCCCGCTTGGAGCGTTAACTTATTCGTTGTTGTCGTTGAAATGTAGTAATTTTGGTAAGTGGGCGGTTCTAGTTGCCAGCCCGCAGCACTGATCAATCCGGTGGCCACAACTCTGACGCTGCCGTTGGCAAGTGCCGCATTGATCGTGTCAGTCCTAATCACTGTCACGCCAGGATAGAAAACACCGTCCACGGTGGGCCCTCTGTCCCGCGTATCTGTGGCCCCGCTCACCAAAAACGTGGCTGAAGGGTTGGCCGTTTGTGCGGTGTAAGTGGTTGATCCACTGGTCGTGTAGTTGTAGCCGTTCCAACTGGGGTCTCGTATCCACAAGTGTTCAGGATCTAGCAGCCATTCACCATCGGCTCCGAGCATTGATTTTGTGGAGATAGAAAGCTGGTTACCTAACTGCAAGAGCTTGCCCGATGTCTCGACATGCCCACCATCACCACCATAAGTGCCACCTTTTGCATAAAGGCTGCCGTTCACAGCGGTGACTGAATTGGCGTTGTGCACATCACTCCACAACACCACCTCGCCGCCATCCCCGTTGTCCGTGGCGCTGGCATCAATCACACTGTCCGAACTCATCATCACGGTGGTGGCGTGGCGCAAGGGGCCCGCACCCTGCCAGCCCCCACCAATCCACACCGTCCCGCCTTTGGTAGCCCCTTTGGCCTCGATCCGGGTGCCTGTGTCGAGGCTGATGTCATCACCCTCCACCTCCACGCGACCCGCTTGGGCGCGGGCGCTGTTGGCCCGTAACACGGTGTTGGTGCTCAGCAGCACCGCACCTTTGACCGGCGCTTGGGCTGGGTTGTTGGCTGGGTCGTTCACCGGTGTCGGCACGCCATCAGCCTGAATATGGATGCGTCCGCCCCCGCCCTCGCCCGACGCATCCAACACGGCGGTGGTCAGATCCACCCGGCGCGAGGCTTGAAGTTGAATGGTGCCGCCCAGGGCGTTGGCCACGATCTGGGTGGGGTCGGACACCACGCCATTGGCAAAGATGCGACCGCTCAGCGCCAGGGCTTGGGCCGCCACGATGTCGACGGTGCCGGCTTGCAGGGCGACCGCCGAGACATCGATGAGACCGGTCGCGGTTTGGGTGAAGCTGTCGGCTTGAATGCTGATGCGCCCCATATCTGCCGGCAATGCATTTGCCACTAAGTTAGTGGCTGCCCAATTGCTAGCGCTGATCGTGCCGCTGTTCTGGACCTCAGGTGCATTCAGGGCAACGGTGCCAGCGGGGCCCCCATTCAAACCACTGGAGGCATCGGCTTTGAGACTCCCACTGTTAAAAATGCTGCTGCTGGCTTCCAGCAAGATGCGCCCCGCGCGGCGCACCAAACCCGCCGCTTCGATGCTGCCGGTGTTGTTGACCACCCCGCTTTGCAAGCGGCTGGCCGCTTGGGCCGACAAGATGATCAAGCCGCCGGGTGCTTTGATGGCGTTTTTGTTGTCCACCAAGGCGTTGAGGGTCGCAGCCGTCACCCGCACGGTGCTGAGCACGCCAGCGCCGTCAAATTTAAGCTCAAAGGTTTCACCTGCAGCCAAAGCCACGGTACCGAGGTTGGCCACAATGACGCCGTTGTTGCGCACTTCGGGCGCCAGCAGCGCGATGTAGCCCCCCAAGGCAGCGCGCAGTTCGCCCTCGTTTTCGACCTTGCCAGTGGCACCGTTGCGGCTGAGCTTGATCTGCCCGTCCATGAACTCTTTATTGGCAGCATCGTGTGTGGTGGCGACTAAGCCCCCCACATCCACGCTGGATGACTTGCCAAAGTACACACCTTGGGGATTCACCAGCACGACTTGACCGGGCGCCGTGATACGACCCAGGATCTGGCTGGGCTGGGTGTCGGCGACGCGGTTGAGGGTGGCCGACTGCGCGTTGGGTTGCTGGAAGTTGACCGTGGCGTCTTTGCCGACGTTGAAAGTGTTCCAGTCGACCACCGCGCGTGGGCTGCTTTGGTTCACATTGAGCGTGTTGCCCGACTGGCTGATCGTGGCTTGACCCGCGTTGACTTGACCCCCGCTGGGCAACTGGGTGCTGGCCACGGGCCCTGTTTGGGCCATGGCGGGACTCGCCAACAAGCCTGCCAGCCCCAGAACTTGAGACAAGGCATATTGAGAGACACGCGACTTGGCGATCTGAGGTCGTCGGACGTCAGATTTCAAGGGGCGTGTTTCTACAAAGCGCAACATAGCCATTCCGATTCGGATTGGCAGCGCGATTCTTTAGAACGGGACGGTGACTTGGAGCCAATAGCGGTTGCGGTCGCGGGTGCCGTCCTGGTCCATGCCGGTTTGGGTCGGGTTGGGGTTGTGGCCTTGTCGGCGCGCCCACGTCGCCCGGAAGTTCACCCCATCGTCGTTGGTATAGCCCACGCTGGCACCAAAACCGCGGTAGGTGTTGCGGTTATTCAGCGGGCCGCCTGGGAAGTCAGGGTTGTGCTGCAACCAGACCTGGCCCCAGTCGTAGAAGCCAGTCATCAGAATGCCGCTCTCTAATTGATGTCTGAGCTCGAGCTGAATGAGTTGGGCATCTGAACCCGACCCCTCGCCCGTGGGGTAGGCGCGCACGCCGTTCATGCCACCGAGCTGCATTTTTTCGGAGCTGTCGAGGTTTTTGTCTGTCAACTGGCCTGTGTAGGAGACAAAGGCCGAGGTTTGGGTGCTGAGGGCTTGTTGCCAGGTGCCGCTCAGGCGCATTTTGTTGAAACTCCCCGCCGTTCTGGGGCCGCTCATGTCTGTTTGCTGGTTCAAGGAGCCGTTGAGGTTGATGTCGCCATGCGACACCATGACGGAATAAGTCCCCGTGCCCCCGCCTGGGTTGAGGTCGCGGTAGAAGCCCGCCACCTGGGCCGATAGCACTTTGGCGGCGTAATCGGACATCACCAACCCTTGGGCAGAGGTGTTTTTGAATACTTTGTCATCCGCATTGAGGGTGACCGTGGCATTGGCTTGCTCGCTTCGCAGCAAGGGATAGACCCATTCCAAACCCTGCGTGATGGCGCGGCCCATGGCCCCGACCATGCCCTGCTCGCCCACCACCACTTCATAGTTCATGCTGGACACGTTCAGCCCCATGCGCCAGCCATCGGTGCCCACCGGGATGCTGTAGGCCAAGCGCGCGTAATCGCTGCCACGGGTATGCACGGCCACGATGTTGAGCATGTCGGCGATGTCATTGGGGTTAAACCAGGTCATGCTGGCCAGCAGACGGATGGCGCCGGTCGAGCGTGAGCCGCCGTTGTCCGCCGTCAACTCAGCCTGACGTGTACGCCCTTTGTACAACTCAAGCAGTAATTCGGTCTCGCCCGCCTCACGCCCCTGGCGCAAGGAGCCCTTGACGCTCAGGCCCGGAATCTCGTTGGCCAATGCCAAGCCGCGGTCCAAGGCCTGGGTGTTGAGCAACTGGCCGGTGGGTTGCTGGGCTTGGATCAGGTGGGTCACGTGCTGTTCGGTGTTGGGCAGATCGGCCAGCTCTTGCTCGACCTCGATTTTGGAGAACACGGACTCGATCACGTCCACGGTCAAGACGCCCTCGGTCAAGTCCTGCGGCGGCAAAATGGCGCGCGCCAGGTAGTTGTTCTTGCGGTAGTAGGTTTCCACGGCCATGCCGATGTCGAGCATGTGTTCGTAGCTCATGGGCACGCCGATGTAGGGTGAGACGAGCTCCTTGAGCTCCATGTCGCCCAGGATGGTGACGCCTGTGAATTGGATGTCTTTGAGCGTGATGAGCGCCTTGGCGTCTTCGGCCGCCTCTTGGTCGGCGAGCATTTTGTCCATGGCTGCGCCAATGGTGCCGGGCGCGTAGACCTCACGGGGCTTGGGTTTGGCGTAGTTTTGGCCGGTCACGGCCTGCGCCCATTCGGTCACAGGCAAGGCTGTTTTTTCTTCAATCGCGCGCAGCACGGTGCCTGCGTTTTTGGGCAAAACGGGGTCGTAGAGCTCTAACGACCCGGCCAAAAGACACAGGAAGGCCACCGCAGCCAGGATTCGCGACCGGCTCAACTTCACAAATTAAACAGAAAAACAACCATAAGGGTTGGGTTTCTGCAAGATTCATGCCTTGCTGGTTTTTGACAGGGGGAATTGGCTCAGGGCTTGCTGCTGGGGGGGACGGATTCGATGATCTGAATCAGCAAATCGCCCGTTTGCAAGGGTTGGCGCGGCACATAGGCTTGCACGACCCAGCCGGCCTCTCGGTAAGCCTGCGTCACCGCGTAAGTCAGGTGGTGCAAGTCGTTGCCGTCCAGCGTTCGGCCCTCGTAAGGGCGCGCCAGCTGTTGCAAGGTGTCCAGGCTGAGGTGCTTGTGGCCCGCAAATTGAATGCGTTTGACGGCCACAGCGGTGTTCACATCGATCACCAGGGCCGGCGCCAGGGCCGCACGGCTTGGATTATGGACGGGGTTGGCACGAAGCATTTGCTCGGTTTGACGCATCAAAGCCCCGGCGTCAGGCGGGGTTTGCGACCACGCAGACAAGCCCGCGAGGAGTGCGAGCCATGGACTCCGCCTCAGCGTGGCCAGGACCAAGTTAAAAACAGTAGTTTTGTTGGACACGCGCCATCACCGAATCGAGCTTGAAGGCTGAAAACTCGTACTTGTAGCTTTCTGAACTCACCAGATTCAGGCTGCTGTCATACAAAGCATCCGACTTGACCGCGTAAGTCTTGTTCTCGCAATCCAGCGCCACGATGGACTCGGTCGCGCTGTAAGGCGTTCGTTTTTGGCGTCTGAAGGGATCGTTGGTGTGGCGTAAAAACTTAGGTGTGTCGTAGATTTTGAAAAGCTTCAAAATCACATGGCCTTGCCAGTTGCGCCGCACACTCTTGTCGCTGAGCCAAAACGTGCCATCGCCAAACTTACCCAAGGCGACTAGGTCTTGCGTTGGGTCTGTCCATGACGCCATGTGCTGGACGCTGAAGATGCGCTGAAGCAACGGGTTGTCGGGTTCGCCATAGTCCATGCCGTCGATGCGTTGCGCCTGCACAGCGCTCAAACACCCCGCCAAGGCCAGGCTCATCAGGAGCTGATGTTTCTTCATGGGGTCAGCCGATCTTGGGCGATAGCGCATCGACCCACTTGACCAAACGGGGCAAGCAGACCGACTTGAGGTCATAGAAAAACTGAATCTTCTTACGTGCCGCGCCGCCTAGTTTGGCCCTCAAATCGGGGTTCTCCAGAAGCAGGCTCACGTTATCGACCAGTTTGTCGGTGTCAAAGAAAGGGGTCAACACGCCGTTTTCATGGTCTTGGATGAATTCACGCACGGGCTCGGTGTCGCTGCCCACGATGGCGCAGCCTGCACTCATGGCCTCCAACAGGCTCCAGCTCAGCACAAACGGGTAGGTCAGGTACACATGGACGGTGCTGACTTGCAGCAATTGAATGAACTCTCGGTGCGGCAAGTGGCCCACAAAGTGCACGCGCGCCCAGTCCTTGGGGTCAATCTGGGGCTTCACCTCGTCGGCAAAGATGGTTTTCCAACTCTTGTCGCCGGTCGGTTTACGGCCATAGCTGACGCCATCGCCTCCCACCAAGATGATCTGGGCCTTGGGCCGCTCTTTGAGCAAACGTGGCAAGGCCCGCATGAAGATGTGGTAGCCGCGATAAGGCTCCAAATTGCGGTTGGCAAAGGTGATGACCTCGTCGGCACGCGACACCACCGTGTTGGCGTTGATTTGAAACTTGGCCCCAGGATTGGGTGCAATCAGCTTGGAATCGATGCCGTCATGGAACACCTTGATCTTGGCGCGAAAGGGCCAAGGAAAGGTGTCGGCTTGAAAGTGCGTGGGCGCAATGGCGCCATCGGCCAAGTCAAAGTGCATCACGTTGTTGATGTTCTTCAAACGCAAGCGGCACGAGTCGCCGGGGTCGTCGCTCTTGAATTCGGGGTCAAAGCCCACGTCATTGCCAGATTCGCTGTAGTTGAGTTCGCAGTAAATGCCGAGTTTGGTTTTGGGCCACACGTCTTTGATGAACAAGCTCTCGCCCCAGCCCGGATGGGCCAAGACCACGTCGGGATGAAGGCCCTGCTCGCGCAACGCCAAGCACTTGCGAAATACCGACTCCGCACGAATGATCTTGGTTTCAAGGTCAAGCGCCCAGGGGTGAACCGTCGGTGCCGTGCCTTTGGTCGGCTGGTAAGCATGCAAGGTGACCCCCGACCATTGCGGGGGTACCTCTTTTTTCAAGACCAAGGCGTGAACCTCGTGGCCCTGCGCCACCAGCGCGGGTGCGAGGTGGAGAAACTGGCCAGGAAAGTTCTGGTGAACGATCAGGATCTTCATTGAGGTGTGGCGTTACTTAATCATTCAACAGTGACTTGATGGCCGCATCCACGGAACGTACGGGCAGCTCAATGCGCTCGCCGTCGATGTTGAGTTGGTTCAAGTTGAGCATGCCGATGGTACTCAGCAAGCGATAGCTTCCCACGCGGGCATCGATCATTGCATTGACTTTGTTCGCCAATACGCCAAAGTGTTCGACCTCTGCATCCAACACCGCCAGGGCAGTTTCTTTGCCGGAATCACGCAATTTTTTACGGCCATTCATCACCGCGCGTGAGGTCTTGGTGGCGTTGTCCAGCAACTCCACACGCTCCACCCCTTTTTGGTATTGGTTCCATGCCATGCGCACGGCTTCGCTGGTTTTGTTGCGGGCATTGATTTCACGTTCAGCGGCTTCTTTATGGTCCAACGACGCGGCTTTGGTACGTTTGACCGTCTCGCCACCGGAGAACAGGTTCCAGCTCATCTTCATCAACACCGAATCTTCGTCTCGTTTGTACACACCCACCGCGTTGTTGTCACGGTTGTGCGTCACCGCCAAGTCCACGCTGGGCATGTAGGCTGAGCGCTCCAGGCCGATCACCCGGTTGGCTTTGTCGGCCGCCAGCTTGGTGGCCATCAAACGCGGGTTGTTTTCTAGGCCCATGGCCATGGCTTCGTCCAAGGTTTTAGGCATCACCTTGACAAAGTTGTTGACGTCTTGGAACTGACGCATGTCAGGGCTTTTGCCAAACACTTGCTCGTAAGAGGCCAGCGCATCACGCATGCCCTGCTCGTACACCACGCGGCGCTCACGCACCACTTGCAAACGGGTTTCGGCTTGCAGCTCGTCCACGGCAATGCCGCCGCCTTTTTCGACACGCATTTTTTCGAGGAACAACTGCTTTTGCGTGGTTTCTTCGTTGATCGCCGACAAGCTGATCAGCATGTGGTTTTTCAACACCTGCAGGTAGGCCACCATGGCCTCGAGCAACACCTCTTGCGAGGTGGCGCGCTGTTCAGCGGACTTGATGTCGCGCTCCAACTTGGCAATGCTGGTGGTGGCCAAGGTACGGCCACCGTTGAAGATGTTTTGCTCTAGGGTGACGCCTCTTTTTTGGCGTTGCAGGTCCGTTGAGAGGGGGGCTTGAGGCACACCGCCATTTGCATTTGTTGTGACGAGTTTTTCACGCCCACCATCCGCCGTCACACTCAGTTTGGGATACCAGCCGGCATTGGCCGCGCCTTCGCGTTCTTCTGCTGCGCCCACCGCAAAGGTGCTGGCACGCAGCAAGGGGTTGTTCTCGCGCAGGTAAACCAACTCAGATTTCAAATCGCCGGCCCAGGCCGTGCTGCCTGCACAAGCGACCATGGCCAGGGCGGCGAGGACTTTTAATTTTGGTGTGTTCATGGTTGTTTCCGTTTGAAGTAATGTTTTAGATTTCACGCAAAGCTTCGGTTTTGAGTTTGAGTACGGGTCGCAGCAATGACCACAAGATCATTTGCGTATCCACCTTGATGTCCACTTCCCCGAGCATGCCGGGGGTGATGGGATAGAGACCCGGCTTGTCGCCCAGCCAGGTTTTGTCTGTGCTCACGATGACGCGGTAGAACTGCTCTTCGTTGCGGCCAATGTCGGTATCCGCGGCGATGCCTTTGACCGTGCCGATCAAGCCGCCGTAGCGGTAAAAGTCGTAGGTCGATATCTTCACCAAGGCTTCTTGGTGCATATTCACGTAGCCACGGTCGGCGGGGTTGAGCTTGAGTTCAATCACCAATTGGTCTTTCAGCGGCACCACTTCCATGATGGGCTCGCCGGGTTTGACCACGTTGCCCGAGGTCTGAAAGCGCAGGTTTTTCACGATGCCATCAATCGGGGCGCGAATGATCGAGCGGTCACCTTGTTCGTTGGCGCGGCTCAACTCTTCGGTCAAGCTGGCCATGCGGCGCTCAAACTCGCCAATTTCGTTGGCAGATTCACGCTTGAATCGGGCTTCTTCTTGCTTGCGGCGCGCAATTGACTCGTTGATGGCGGCCTGTGAGCCAATGATGGCTTGGCGCAGCTGAGCAATTTCGCCCGTCACGCGTTCCAGGTTGCTTTGGCGCTGAAAGTGATCCAGTTGCGAGGTGAGCTTGTCTTTCACCAGCTCCTCAGAAATCGCCATTTCCTTGCGCACAATCACCAAGCTGCCTTCGAGCGAGGCCAAGCGCTCGCGCGATTCCGCCATGCGTTGGCGGTTTTGCAGCACCGTGTTGTCCAAGGCGGTGAACGCGCTGTTGCGCTCATCGCGTTTGCTCAGGTACGTGGCTTGTTCAGCCGCAATGATTTGGGGGAACTGGGCCAACATGGCCTCGGGCCAGACGGGCTCCACGCCTTCAGACTCCGCCTCTAGACGCAGCTTGGCCAGCTTGAGGGTGGCCATGCGAGCGTTCATTTCGCCGCTGTTGATGCCGCTGGTGGCCAGATCGAGCTGAACCAAGGGGTCGCCGGCTTTGACCTCTTGGTTTTCGCGCACCAAGATTTCTTTGATGATGCCGCCTTCCAAATGCTGGATGACTTTGACCTTGTCAAACGGAATCACCTTGCCCGGCGCGGTGACCACACGGTCCACACGGCCAATGATCATCCACAAAAAGATGACCACAAACAGCGCCAAAAAACGCCGTTGCGGCGCCCGCCAGCCGGGGGCGCCTAGGTCGTTCAAGATCGTGTCGAGAGATGCGGGTTGACTCAAAGTGCTTACCTATCAAGCCATGGCCGGAGCTTTGGCGGTGTGTGTGGCGGCAACGACAGGGGGTGTCGGTTGCCTGACAGGCGGTGTAGATGCAACATTGATGCCAAGCTTGGGCAGCAGCTGAGCCGCAGGCCCGGCCGCCAGCAATTTGCCCGCATTCATGACCATCACCCCTTGGCAATGGCTGAGCAGATAAGGGCTGTGCGAGACCACGATGACGGTGTGGTCCTTGGCCAGTTCGCGCAGGGTCTGCACAAATTGCACCTCGGCTTCGCGGTCGAGCTCGCCCGTGGGTTCGTCAAACAACAAGACAGGGGGATCGTTCAACAAGGCTTGTGCAATCGCAATGCGCTTGGTTTGACCGGCCGAGAAGCGGCGTGCGCCCTCCCCGACTTGGGTCGAATAGCCATTTGGCAAGTCGATGATGAATTTGTGCGCACAGGCGCGCTGGGCCGCTTGGATGATTTGCTCGTCCGTGGCGTTGGGGTTGCTCAGCGCGATGTTGTCGCGCACCGACTGCGACATCAGCTGTGCCGTTTGCGACAAATAGCCCATCCGCTTGGCCAGTTCAACCTGGGTGAACTGGTGAATGTCCGCGCCGTCCAACATGACGCGCCCGTCGGCGGGTGGGTACAAGCCACGGATGATTTTGAGCAAGGTGGTTTTGCCGCTGCCGTTGGGGCCCACGATGGCATGCATGCCAAAGGGACCAATCTCGCCCGACAAGGGCTGAATTTGCAAATGCTCGCTGCCTGGGTATTTGTAGCTCACGCCTTCCAAACGGATCACCCCGCGAGGGCGTGGTAGCTCGATGCTGCTTTCTTGGCGGTCCAATTCCAGCGCAAACAACTCGTCCAAACGCTTCTTGGCGGCTTTGAACTGACCAAAGGTGCGCCACTGGGCCACCAACTGAACCAGCGGCGAGACCATACGGCCTGCCAGCAAGTTGGTCGCAATCAAGGCCCCCATGGTGAGCAGCTGAGCCAAGATGGCCAAGGCCCCTAAGCTGGTGACGATGACCGAGTTGGCAGTGGTCATGCCATGGGCAAGTTCGCGGTAATGGTCGGACTCGCGGCTGCGTGCCAAGGACTCGTTCATCCATTTGGCGTAATAGTTCTCCCAGCGCTGCTCTACCGCAGGGCCAGCGGCCAGGGCTTTGAGGCTCAGGCGTGCCGAGGCCAATTCGGCCAGCACCATGTCACGGTTGACCAGCTGCTCACGCTCGCTCTCGGTGGCCCCACGCGTGACTTGGCCGGACCGCCAAGCCAAGGCCACAAAAGCGGCGATGGTGATCATCGCCACCGGCAACAGCGGCAAGGCAATCATGCCAATGACGATCAGGGACAGCAAGACAAAGGGCAAGTCAATCACCAGCATGGCCGTGGCGCCCGCGCAGGTGGCGCGCACGATCTCGATGTCGCGATAAATCGCTTGCCAGTAGCCGGGCGCGCGGTTTTCCAGCACCGTGGCGGGCAGATGAAGCATGCGCTGCAGGGTGTCGCGGGCCATGGCGACTTCAGCGCGGGCGCCAATGCGTTGCAACAACAACGCGCGGCCTGCACGGAACACATGGTCCATCACAATCACCAGCGCCATGCCCAACACCAAGGCCATCAGGGTGGAATAGCCCGCATGGGCGACCACTCGGTCGTACACCTGCATGCTGAAAATCGCGGCAAACAGGCCCAACAGGTTGATCACAAAGGACAAGGTCACCGCTTGGCGGTAGGCCCGGCGGTAAGGCCAGAGCAGCTCGCGCAGCCAGTCTTGCTGGGCCTGTGCATCGGGCATCGACTGCAGGTTGCGGTTCGGCACCTGGTCTTTGTCGACCATGAAGTGCCACAGCCAACGCGCCGCCTGCTCACCTTCTTGGCGC
>CANGML010000009.1 GCA_947454585.1 Comamonadaceae bacterium | reverse complement strand
TGACGATCAAGCCGCAGTCGTTGGCGACCACCAATCGCTTGACCCAAATGCGCCCTGTGTCGCGGTGCACCTGCACCTCGCACGCGACAGCGGCATACGACTGGTAGCCCGCATGCAAGGCAATGCCGCGACCGGTCATGACTTTGGCGCTGGATTTGCGGCCCGCATTGGCCTTGGGTGCCCACCCTAGTTTGTCAGCGGCGGCTTTCACCACATCGGCTTCACGCGGGTCTTGCATGTGTTTCAGGCGGAATGCAATCGGGTCCATACCGGCGGCGTGCGCCACCTCATCAATGAAGCACTCTTGACCAAAGTGGGTTTGCATTTCTTGCGGCGCACGCATGTGGGCCGTGCGCATGGGCGAGGCTTGCTCTAAGTAAGGCGGGATGGTTTCCCACCAGTGCACATGGTTGTTGAACTTGTAGCTTTCTTCGGGCACGTTGAAGTTGTGCGCATTCCACTTTTTGTGCCCAGTTTGCATCCCTACCAAGGTGTGCTCGGGGCTCTCAGCGTTGAACTTGACGTCCCAGCCATTGAAGCCCTTGGCCTTGAGCAACCAGCCTGTGACGTTGTTCGACTCGTCCAAGCCCGCTTTCATGGTGATCACCGCCGCAGGTGCTTTGGGGCCCCAAGCCATGCCCTCTTCGCGCGACCACTGCATGCGCACCGGGCGGCCAAATGCTTGGGACAGCAAGGCGGCTTCATAAGGCGCCTCATCGGCATCGCTGCGGCCATAAGAGCCGGCGCCATGCATCCACTTCACTTGCACATTGTCTTGCGGCAAGCCCAAGAACTTGGCAATGCCTTCACGCAAGAAATGCGGTTTTTGCACATCGGCCCAGACCTGCACTTGGTCGCCCTTGACATCGACCACACCGCAAGACGGTGCGATGCGCGCATGCGCTTGAAAGGCACACTCGTAGTCCGCCTCAATCACGCGCTTGGATGCCGCCAAGGCCTCCAACGTAGGTTTGGGGTCATAGGCTTTCTTGCCGCCAAAGATAGGAATGGCGTTAGAAGAAGTCACCGGCGCCGAGCGGATGTGTTCAAACACGGTGCTCTCGCCACCACCCAGTGGGCCTGGTACATCAGACCAAGTGACCTTGAGTTGTCGCGAGGCACGCACCGCATTCCATTCGGTGTCTGCTACCACTGCCACAAAGCCGCCTTTGACAAAGTGCTTGGCGCCAGCAATGTTGGCAATTGACGAGGCATCCACAGACAGGGGCATGGCGCCTGCGACCTGTGGGCGAACGGCACGCGCATGCAGCAAATTCTCAGGACGGATGTGCGCGGTGTAGTGCTCTTTGGCGCCCACCTTGTCGGCGATGTCTTTGCGCTTGATGCCTTTGCCCACAATTTTGT
This sequence comes from Comamonadaceae bacterium, assembly GCA_947454585.1. Classification (GTDB taxonomy): domain Bacteria; phylum Pseudomonadota; class Gammaproteobacteria; order Burkholderiales; family Burkholderiaceae_C; genus Limnohabitans. Next base: position 17,078 of record CANGML010000009.1, on the reverse strand, counting down.
ACTGCGACACATCTTTGGGCTTGGCGATGCCTTGGGCATTCATGCCGTTGCCGATGGCGTTGTTCCACTTCAAAGAGGCGCCAAAGTCTTTGCCCCCAATCAAGTCGGCGTAACTCACGCTTTGGGTGGGGTTGGCCACCACAAACACACGCCCGTTTTCGGTCGCCAAGGCGCTGGCTGCAACGCCCAAGCGTGTGGACGCAGCATCGACCAGCAAGCGGCGCGCTTCGGCAGCGGCGTTGCGTAAAGGGTTGGAGCCCATGCGCAAGCCCGTGCTGCCACTTCCACCGCCTTGGTTCGGCGTCAGGCGGGTATCGCCCATCACCACGGTGACGCTGTCCATCGCGACGTCTAACTCCTCCGCCACAATTTGGGCGATCGCCGTGTCTAAGCCTTGGCCGCAATCCATCTTGCCAAAGTTGGCAGTGACGTGGCCATTGGTCGCAATCCGAATCCAGGTGTCGAGTGCCGTGGGCGGTGGACCGACCACCACAGGCGGCGCGGCTTGAGCCAGGGCATCACCCACAAACACAGCACCACTGGCGCCCACGATGAGGGCACCTTGGGTCTGCATGAATTCACGACGAGAAAGCTTGGGGGTATTCATGGGGGCTCCTTCAGGCTTTGGCGTTGGGGGTCATGGTGTCGCTGGCGCGTTTGACAGCACGCATGATGGCGATTTGGGTACCGCAGCGGCATTGCACATTGGCAAAGGCTTGCTTGATTTGCTCAGGCGTGGGCTTGGGCGTTTTCTCAAGCAAGGCCACGCTGTGCATGATCCAGCCATTCGAGCAGTAGCCGCATTGCGCCGCTTGCTCATGCACAAAGGCTTCTTGAACGGGGTGCAGCTGGCCGTTTTTCGCCAAGCCATCCAGCGTGCGAATAGGCTTGCCCACCACCGCGCTGGTGGGCGTAACGCATGAGCGCACAGGCTTGCCATCCACCAGCACGGTACAGGTGCCGCATTGCGCGAGACCGCAACCAAACTTAGGCCCTTTGAGTTTGAGCTTGTCGGTCAAGGCATACAGCAAAGGTTCGTCGACCTCGGCTTGCACGGTCTGCGGGGCTCCGTCCACGTGGAGTGAATAGTTGGGCATGGCGACTCCTAGAAAAATGAGAAAAAACTCAGTAAAACTGGAGAGATGCTATGAACGATCAGGGTTTTGCCACCTAGCGTTTTCCCTTTAAAGCGGCACCTAGGCGACAGGCGGCCGGGCACGTTCCCAGCGCTCGATGGCGTCTAAGTGCTTCAAGGTCATGCTGATTTCATCCAAACCCTCGAGCAAGATGCGTTGCTGCTGCGCATCGACAGTGAACACTACCGGACCCACACCTGGGACGCTGATCTGCAAGCGCGCCAAGTCCACATGGACAGGGGTGAGGCCATCGGCCTGCATCACCGCTTGCATCACGCGGTGGTGCGTTTGGACATCCAACTCGATAGGCAGCACCCCGTTCTTGAGGCAGTTTTCAATAAAAAACTCGGCCAATTGATGACCCACCACACAGCGTATGCCATAGGCTTGCATCGCCCAGACGGCGTGTTCACGTGAGCTGCCGCAGCCAAAGTTCGCACCGACAACCACGATGGGCGCACCCTTGAATTGAGGACGCTCCAACGCGAAGTCGGCGATGACCGTGCCATCCGGGCGACGTCTTTGAAATGCCAAGAAGCCTTCCGACAAATCGGCGTTCAGGTCTTTCAAATATTTAGAGGGGATGATCTGGTCGGTGTTGACGTCCTCCATGGGCAGGGGGATGGCAGCACCCGTGACTTCGGTGAAGGGCGTCATGGCGTGGCTCCCGACATCAGTGAGGCCGCATCCACGATATGGCCGGCAATGGCACAGGCTGCCGCAGTGGCGGGGCTAGCCAAATGCGTTTTGACGCCACGGCCTTGCCGATTTTCAAAATTCCGATTGCTGGTGGCCACACAACGCTCGCCTGACTGCCCGACTTCACCGTTGGCACCGGCGCACATCGAGCAACCGGAGGCGTGCCATTCAAACCCGGCTTGCACAAACACGCGGTCCAAGCCCTCAGCTTCGGCTTGCGCTTTGATCTTGGCAGAGCCCGGCACGACCAGCGCCACCACGTGGTCCGCCACACGACGGTGCCCAACCACACGTGCCGCCTCGCGCAAATCAGACAGCCGCGCGTTGGTACACGAGCCAATGAAGACCCGCTGCACAGACAGCCCGTGAAGCGACTGCCCTGCTTCTACCCCCATGTAGTTCAAGGCCTGCTGATGCCTTGCTTGTTGCTCTGCCCCTGAGCCATCCAGCAAAGGCACAGGGTCATTGACGCCCACCACTTGTGAGGGGTCTGTGCCCCAAGTGATTTGCGGTTGAACCGCCGAGCAGTCCAAGGTCAGTTCGAGATCAAATCGCGCCTCTGCATCGGTGAAAAGGCCCGGCATTTGCCTAGTGACTTGCGCCACAAGCTCAGCAGGGATCTCGTTCTCTGGCGCTTGATACCAAGCCAAAGTTTGGGCATCCGGTGCGATCAAACAGGTGCGCCCCCCCCACTCGATGGTCATGTTGCACAGCGTCATGCGTCCTTCGAGGTCCATCGCTTGCACGATGGGGCCCGCATACTCAATCGCATAACCGCGCCCCGCTGTGATGCCAAAGGTCCGAATCAGATGCAGGGCCACATCCTTGGCGTTCACGCCTGCTTGAAGCTGCCCGGTGAGGGTCATGCGCAGTTGTTTCGGTTTGGACAAGGCCATGGTTTGCGTGGCCAAGATATGCACCAACTCGGTCGTGCCACACCCAAAGGCGAGGCAACCTAGCGCGCCGACTGTGGAGGCATGGCTGTCTGGACAGGCCAAGGTTTTGCCGGGCAAGGCCCAGCCCTGCTCAACCGAGGTGATGTGGCTGATGCCGTGCTGTGCGCTTTGATGGTCGACAACAGGTACAGCATGTTGCTGACTCAAGACTTGAGAGACGCGCATGTTGTCCGACAGGGTGCCCAAGTTGCTGCGCGTGGGCGCCGTGTGGTCTTGCACCACCCGCGTGAGGTCTTTGCGGCGCACGGTATACCCTTGCCGCGACAACGCTTTGAACGCATGCGGTGCATGCAAGTCATGGACAACGTGGCGATCGATGTAGAGCAACTCACGGCCATCTTCGCGCACACCCACGCGATGCGCATTCCAAATTTTGTCAAAAAGTGTGGATCCCATGGCGACGAGTTACTTGTCGTCGCGCATGCCAAATTGGCGCTCGAGCGCTAACCAGTCATCCATGCCGAGGATCTGGTTGTAGTCCTCAAAACTGGCCATGCGGTCTCGCACAGATCGCGTATGGGTATCTTGGTGAAGGGCGCCAAAAGCATCTTGCAAGGCCTTGACCACCGCGTAACGCGCCACGCCCGCGTGCAGGGCAAACACGCAACCCACCGACTCCAGCATCGCATTCGTGAGCTCAGTGGTGGGGCCCGCTTCTTGCACCACCACGACCAAGGGGGCTTGGGCCACATCGGCCACGTAGCGCAACTCTTCGGGGGTATTGGCCCCCATGACCAGCACCGCATCCGCACCAGCTTGGGCGTAGGCACGCGCACGTTGGGCAGCGTCTTCTAGGCCGTGCATGGACTTGGCGTCGGTACGCGCAATGATGACAAAGTTTTTGTCGGTTCTGGCATGGACAGCGGCTTTGATCTTTTGACACGCCTCGGCTTGGCTGAGTACGGGAATGCCTTGTGGCAACAAGCCGCAGCGCTTGGGCGTGACTTGGTCTTCGATGTGAATACCCGCCACGCCAGCTGCTTCAAACTCACGCACCGTGCGCATGACATTCATGATGCCGCCGTAGCCTGTGTCGGCATCGCAGATCATGGGAATTTGAAGACCGCGTGCAATGCGGCCTGCATGTTCCAAGTTTTCCGTCAAGGTCATCACACCAATGTCAGGCAAACCCAGCAAGCTGGCTGAGACCGCGTTGCCCGAAAACGCCACCGCTGAGAACCCCACGCTCTGGGCGATGCGTGCAGACAAACCGTCATAGGCGCAGGGCATGCGGACCAGCCGTCCTTGATCCAAGATGGATCTCAATTTTTCCGAGTGACTGAGGTGCGACATAGGTGACATCCACTGACTTGCATAGTGAGGAAAGCTCGCTACATTGTGGCGAGCTTATTCAGACCAACTCTTCCACACAGTCCCTCAAAAGACAGACATGTATCCCTTCAAATTTAAACAGATTTTTCAGGCCGCCCTGCTGCTTGTTGTGTGCCTGATGAGCCACGTCGCGCAATCACAAACGGTCACCGACTTTCCTAAAAAACCTGTGCGGTGGATCATCCCCACCTCACCCGGTGCGGGCACCGACACCTCTGCACGCATCTTTGCCCAAATTGCCAATGAGGCGTGGAAACAATCGGTCATCCCCGACAACAAACCCGGCGCGTCAGGCATGCTCGGACTCGATGCGCTTTACGCCGCTGCGCCCGACGGCTACACCTTGGCCTTCATGAGTGTGTCGCAATTCATTGATGCCACGCTGCTACAGAAATACCAGTTCGACGCCAGCAAAGATTTCACGCCCATCACGCTGCTCGCGTCCACGCCCTTGGTGTTGTTGGCCAACAGCCAAACGGGCATTCGCTCCGTGGCCCAGCTCTTAAGCTATGCCAAAGATCACCCCAACGAGATGAATTACGGTTCGGGGGGCAGCGGTGGCTTGACCCACATTGCCATGGAGATGTTCGCCAGCAAAGCCGGCATCAAGTTGACGCATATCCCCTACAAGGGCAGTGGCCCCGCGGTGATCGATTTGCTGGCTGGACGCGTGCAGCTGGGTTACTCCACACCCCCTGCTGTGTTGCAACACATCAAGTCGGGCCGTTTGATTCCGCTGGCGGTCACCACCACACACCGATTTGCGCAACTGCCCGACGTGCCCACCGTGAGCGAGCTGGGCTACCCCAGCGCCTCCATCAACACCTGGTACGGCTTGTTTGGCCCCGCCAAGATGAGTCCAGAATTGGTGGACAAAATCGCGCAAAGCCTTGCCCATGAAGCACGGCGCAACCCCTCGACCAAAGACCGCATCATCACCGGCGGGATTGACCCTGTATTTGGTACGCCCGCAGACTTTGCAGCGGGCTTGAAGAAAGAGCGAGAGCAAATTGTGTCGACGGCCAAACTGATTGGCTTTGAAAAAGACAAATAGAAAAGCGTGTGCAGTACCCGACCCGCGTCTGGTCGGTGGCGCACACAGCGCGCCAAAAACCAGCACATTTAGGGAAAACCAGATTCGAGAAGAGTCCCTATAAGAAGTAAGCTCTTGTTAAATTTTTTCTATCTTTTTGGAGACCTCGATGAGTGTTGACTTCTCAATCAACGGCAAAACTGCCAAGGCCAATGCCGACACAGACACCCCGCTTTTGTGGGTGATTCGCGATGAACTCGGCCTGACAGGGACCAAGTTTGGTTGCGGTGCGGCCCTGTGCGGCGCTTGCACCGTGCACATCGATGGTCAACCCACGCGCTCGTGCCAAACGCCACTCTCCAGCGTGGCAGGTAAGAAAGTGGCCACGGTGGAAAGCCTCTCCAAAGACAACAGCCACCCCCTTCAAGTGGCATGGATCAAACACGAGGTGCCCCAGTGCGGCTATTGCCAATCAGGCCAATTGATGAGCGCCGCCGCATTGCTGGCGAAAAACAAGAACCCCAGCGATGCGGAGATTGACCAAGCCATGAGCGGCAATTTGTGCCGCTGTGGCACCTACACCCGTGTGCGTGCTGCGATCAAAGATGCTGCAGCCATGATGCGCAACGCTTGATTCGTCGGAGACACACCATGACAACACACACACACACTTCCCGTCGTTCTTTCCTCAAAACCTCAGCGGCCGTGACGGGCGGTCTGATGCTTGGCTTCAACCTCCCCGGCACACCCGGCGAGGCCATGGCCGCTGGCACCGTGCACACGCCCAATGCTTGGGTGCACATTGCCGATAACAACACCATCACCTTGCTCTCCGCGCGCTCCGAAATGGGCCAAGGCGTCTACACATCCATGCCCATGTTGATTGCGGAAGAGCTGCGGGTCGATGTCAGCCAAATCAAAGTAGCCGCTGCGCCCCCTCATGAGGTCTATGTCAACGCGCTGCTAGGTGCTCAAATCACGGGCGGCTCGACCTCGGTGCGTGACGGCTGGCTCAAGCTGCGCGTGGCAGGCGCCCAAGTGCGCGAGATGCTCATCACTGCGGCAGCAGCCCGTTGGAATGTCGACCGTGATCTGATCAAAGCCGACAAGGGGATGATCTTCGGTCCCAAGGGCCTCAAAACGACTTATGGCGACTTGGCCCAATCCGCCTCGGCCATGCCCGTGCCTGAGAAACCACCGCTGCGCGATCCCAAAGATTTCAAGGTGATCGGCAAACGCGTCAAGCGCGTGGACACCGCTGCGAAGGTGAACGGCACCGCCGAATTTGGCATTGACGTGAAGTTGCCTGGCATGGTCTATGCCTCGCTGGCGCAGTGCCCCGTGATTGGTGGCAAGGTCAAGAGTTTTGACGGCGCGAAAGCCAAGGCCTCCTCGGGTGTGATCGATGTGGTCCAAATCAATGACGGCGTCGCGGTCGTGGCCAACAGTTGGTGGCAAGCCAAAAAAGCGCGTGACTTGTTGACCATTCAGTGGGACGAAGGCGCAGGCGCGACCTTGAGTGATGCCAGCGTCATCGACGGCACACGACAAGCCTTGAAAACCGGTAGGGTGCTTGAAATCACCAAGCCCCAAGGGGATGTGGCCGCCGCACTCAAAACTGCGGCCAAAGTGATCGAAGCCGAGTACGTCACGCCGATGCAAGCGCACGCCCCGCTGGAGCCCATGAACTTCACGGCGCACGTTCAAGGGAACAAAGCCTTGCTGATTGGCCCCACCCAGTTCCAACAAGGCGCTCAAGGCGCTGTGGCGGAGGCTTTGGGCTTCAAGCCAGAAGACATCACCTTGCAAACCACTTTCTTGGGTGGCGGCTTTGGACGTCGCTTAGAGGTCGATTTCATCGTGCAAGCCGCGCAAATTTCAAAGGCCGTGAACAAGCCCGTCAAGTTGCTGTGGACACGCGAAGATGACATGACGCACGACTTCTACCGTCCAGCCGGCGTGAACCAAGTCAAGGCGGGCTTGGATGCGTCAGGCAAGCCTGTGGCCTTGCATTTCAAGGTGGCCTCGCAGTCCGTGACGCAACGTGCTTTTGGTTTACCCACAGACACCTTGGACCCCTTCATGGCTGAAGCCGCCGTGGCGGGCTACAACATCGCCAACACCCAGCACGACTTGGTCATCCACGACACAGGCGTGCGTGTGGGCTACTGGCGTGCGGTGAGCCACAACATGAACGCCTTTGCCAACGAAAGCTTCATGGACGAGTTGGCTAAGGCCGCAGGCCAAGACCCCTATGCGTACCGCATGGGCTTGTTGGCGGGCAAGCCTCGCTTCGCCAATGTGCTCAAACTCGCGGCTGACAAAGCAGGTTGGGGCAAGCCTGTGGCCAAAGGTCATGCCTTAGGCATCGCACTCATGGAAGGCTATGACACCTACATGGCCCAAGTGGCTGAAGTGAGCTTGAGCGCCGCTGGCGACGTGCAAGTGCACCGCGTGACCGTGGTGGCTGACCTTGGCCACATGGTGAACCCCGACACGGTGGAAGCGCAGCTGCAGTCGAGCATCATCTTCGGCATCGGCGCAACGTTGAAGCACCAAATCACCATGGTGAACGGCCGCGTTCAAGAAACCAACTATCAAAACTTCCAGCCCCTGCGCATGAATGAGGCGCCCAAGATCGACATTGTGTTGGTCAAGAGCACCGAAAACCCAGGCGGCATCGGCGAGCCAGCCACAGCGGTGGTGGCACCAGCCATTGCCAATGCAGTGGCCCAGTTGACGGGTAAGCGTGTGCGTCGTTTGCCCATCACGGCCGAGGCGCTCAAGCAAACCACTGCGGCGTAAAGGCACGACATGGAGAGCTTAGACCTACGCGTGTTGAGTGATGTGCTGGCCTGGCGTGAATCAGGCCGACGCGTGACCTTGGTCACCGTGGTGGAAACCTGGGGCAGTGCCCCGCGCCCACCCGGTGCCTTGCTCGCCGTGCGTGACGATGGTGTGGTCAGTGGCTCGGTCTCCGGCGGTTGCGTGGAGGACGACTTGATTGCCCGCATCAAAGCGGGTGAATACGATGCCCTCGACCATCCGTCCATCGTGGCTTACGGCGTGAGCAAAGAAGAAGCCGCTCGCTTTGGCTTGCCCTGTGGCGGCACCTTGCGTCTGGTGCAAGAGCCGGTCAAAGACACCGCGTGGATTGCATCAGTCTTGCAACGCACCTCCTCCCACCAGTTGGTGGCGCGCACCGTCAAGCTCTCCACCGGCGAGGTCAGCCTGCGCGAGGCAGAGCGCACCGACGCTTTGCACTTTGACGGCATCACGCTCACCACTCTGTTCGGGCCACGTTGGCGCTTGCTGCTGATTGGCGCCGGCCAGCTCAGCCAAGCCGTGGCGCACATGGCCAAGCTGCTGGACTTCGAGGTGCTGGTCTGCGACCCGCGTGAAGAATACGCCGCCACCCTAGGCTTGACCGATGTGACCCGCGTGATGGGCATGCCTGACGACGTGGTGCTCGAACTCAAACCGGACGCCCACACGGCCGTGGTGGCCTTGACGCATGACGCCAAGCTGGATGACATGGCCTTGATGGAAGCGTTGAAGTCGGAGGCGTTTTATGTGGGCGCACTCGGCTCACGGCGCAACCAAGCCACGCGCAAACAGCGCTTGATGGAACATTTTGATCTCAGTGCAGCGTCCCTCGCGCGTTTGCATGGGCCGGTGGGCTTGCGCATTGGCGCCCAAACACCGGCTGAAATTGCGGTGTCCATCATGGCGCAAATTGTGCAGGTGAAGAACGCGTCAGCCACAGCACCCGTGGCCACAGAATCCTCCTGCGTCAGCGCGTGAGCGGCCTCCCCACAGTCATCGTGCTGGCTGCGGGTCAGGGCAAACGGTTCAAGGCCGCGGGCGGTTCAGACGACAAGCTCAACGCCCTGCTCGGCGGTCAACGTGTGCGCGACCATGTGATGGCGGCTGTCCAAGCGAGCGGCTTGCCTTGGCATGTGGTGGAACGTGCACACACCCAACACCTGCCCAACCCTGGTATGGCCGACAGCATTGCCTGCGGCGTAGCAGCCACGCCAGATGCGCAAGGTTGGTTGATCTTGCCCGCCGATTTGCCTTTGATACAAGCCAGTACGCTGCTTGCCGTGGCGCAGGCCTTGCAATCGCATGCGGTGGTCGTGCCTTTTTATTTGGGCAAGCAGGGCCACCCGGTAGGCTTTCAAGCCTCGTGTGGCCGTGCGCTGAAAAAACTCACGGGTGACCAAGGTGCGCGTGCGGTCGTTTCGCAGCACGCCTTTTTAAAACTGCAAGTGAGCGATGAAGGCGCGGTGTTGGATGTCGACACACCGGACCTGCTGGCGCAAGCGCAGTCCAAGCTGCGCCCCTAACACCTCAACCCATCAGGGCAGCAGTGTCTGCAAGGCTGCGCGCACAATGCTGGCCGCATCCACATGAAAGTAAGCACGCAAGGCGGCACGCGTGTCACTGCGGCCAAACCCATCCGTACCCAGGCTCACATAACGCCGCCCATCAGGCACATACGCACGGATGCTCTCTGGCACGGCGCGCACATAGTCAGTGGCCGCGACGATCGGGCCTTGGCTGTGTGCCAATTGCTGCGTGACAAAGGCACTGCCGGTCACAGCCTCACCCGCCAACAGGCGGGCATCACGGGCCATGCCATCGCGCGCCAACTCACTCCAGCTGGTCACGCTGTAGACATCGCTGGCAATGCCTTGCGCCGCCAACTGTTCTGCGGCCTTGACCACCTCGGTCAAGATGGCGCCTGAGCCCATCAAGGTCACACGTTGCCCTGTGGGCTGCACGCCATCGAAGGTCTTGAACTTGTAACAACCGCGCATCACCTCCGCCTCGACACCCGCCGGCAAATCGGGCTGTGCGTAGTTTTCGTTCATCAGGGTGACGTAATAAAAAACATCGCGTTGCTCGACCATCATCTCGCGCATGCCGTGGTCAACGATGACCGCCATCTCGCCCGCATAGGCGGGGTCATACGCACGGCAATTGGGAATGGTGGCCGCCACCACATGGCTGCTGCCATCTTGGTGCTGCAAGCCTTCGCCGCCCAGCGTGGTGCGCCCCGAGGTGGCGCCTAACAAAAATCCGCGCGCGCGTTGATCGGCGGCGGCCCAGATGGCGTCGCCCACCCGTTGGAAGCCAAACATCGAGTAATAAATATAAAACGGCAACATGGCCAAACCGTGCACGCTGTAGCTGGTGGCCGCTGCCGTCCAACTGGCGATGGCACCTGCCTCGCTGATGCCCTCTTCCAAAATTTGACCATCCAAAGCTTCGCGATAACTCAACACCGAGCCAATGTCCTCCGGCTCATAGCGCTGACCCACACTGGAATAAATGCCGACTTGCTTGAACAGATTGGCCATGCCAAAGGTACGCGCCTCATCCGCCACGATGGGGACGATGCGCGGGCCCAACTGTGGGTCCTTCAGCAAGTTGCCCAGCAGACGCACAAAGGCCATGGTGGTGGACATTTCTTTACCGGCGGCCTTGAGCGCAAAGTTGGCGTAGTGCGCGATCGCCGGCACAGGCACGACTTCGGCGTGGGTCTGTCGCTGCGGCAGGTAGCCGCCCAAGCGTTGGCGCTGGGCATGCAGATAACGCATCTCATCGCTGTCCTGCGCAGGCTTAAAAAATTCAAGCTGGGTAGCTTGCGCATCCGTCAACGGCAAGTTGAAGCGGTTCCTGAATTCCAGCAAGGCCGACTCATCCAGCTTCTTCTGGCTGTGGGTGGTCATCTTGCCCTGCCCCGCTTCGCCCATGCCATAGCCTTTTTTGGTATGCGCCAAGATCACGGTAGGTTGGCCTTGGTGATTCGCGGCAGCCGCATACGCCGCGTGGATCTTCACCAAGTCGTGGCCGCCGCGTTTGAGGCGGTCGATTTGCTCATCCGTCATGCCTTGGGCCAAGCGCGCCAGCTCCTCGTTCTGACCAAAAAATGTCTCGCGGTTGAAGCGCCCATCTTTGGCGGCGAAGGTTTGCATCTGGCCATCCACGGTGTCGGCAAAAGCGCGCACCAAGGCGCCGGTGACATCGCGGGCAAACAAGCCATCCCAATCACTGCCCCACACCAGTTTGATGACGTTCCATCCCGCACCACGGAACAAACGCTCGAGCTCGTCGATGATGCGGCCATTGCCGCGCACGGGGCCGTCCAAGCGTTGCAAGTTGCAGTTCACCACCCAGACTAAGTTGTCGAGCTTTTCACGCGAGGCCAGTGTCAAAGCGCTCATGCTCTCCGGCTCGTCCATCTCGCCATCGCCAAACACGCCCCACACTTTGCGTGCACTGCAGTCTTGCAACTGGCGGTGCGTGAGGTAGCGCATGAAGCGCGCGTGGTAAATCGAGCTGATAGGGCCGATGCCCATGGACCCCGTGGGGAACTGCCAAAAATCAGGCATCAACCAAGGGTGGGGGTAGCTGCTCAACCCCCGCACGCCCTCGGGGGCCGTGATTTCTTGGCGGTAGTGCGACAAGTCCGCTTCGCTCAAGCGGCCCTCTAAATAAGCGCGGGCATAAACCCCCGGCGCGCTGTGTGGCTGGAAAAACACCAAGTCGCCGCCATGGGCTGCATGACGCGCATGGAAAAAGTGGTTGAAGCCCACCTCAAACAAATCGGCCGCACTGGCATAGCTGGCGATGTGGCCCCCCAACTCGCCATACGCGGCATTGGCGCGTGCCACCATGGCCAGCGCGTTCCAGCGCATCAGGGAGCCCAAGCGCTCCTCCATCGCCAAGTCACCGGGGAAAGCCGGTTGCTGCTCAACCGCCACGGTGTTCACATAGGGCGTCACCAACTCAGGCTGCCATTGCACATGGGCGGTGTTGGCAAGTTGCACCAAGTTGTCCAAGATGAAACGCGCACGCGCAGGCCCTTCGGTGGCGAGCAAGGCCAAAAAGGCATCGCGCCATTCAGCGGTTTCAGAGGGGTCCACATCGCCACTGGCGGCGGCTAAAAAGGGGTGAAGGCTGTGATCTGTCATGGCTACACTGTAAAAAAAACAGCGCCAAATAGGCTGTCGTTTTTTGATAAATACCGCCTCCGAGCAGCATAAAATGCTTCTATCTATAAATTTAGAAGCACAAAATGAATTTAGACAGCACGGATTTGCGTATTTTGACCCAGCTGCAGCAAGACAGTTCGCTCACCAACATCGAGCTCGCGCGTCGGGTGCATTTGTCGCCCTCCCCCTGCCTGACACGGGTCAAAGCCCTCGAAGCCAGCGGCGTGATTGGACGCTACGTGGCCTTGGTGAACCCCAAGCAACTGGGCTTGAATTTGTCGGTGTTCATCTCCATCAGTTTGAAAGAGCAGTCCAAAACCGCGCTGGCTGAATTTGAAGCACGCATCGCCGAACACGACGAAGTGATGGAGTGTTACTTGATGACCGGCGACAGCGACTACCTGATCCGCGTGGCCGTGGCCGACATCACGGCGCTGGAGAAATTCATCTTGGAGCAACTCACACCCATTCCCGGCATTGAAAAAATTCGCTCCAGCTTCGCGTTGAAACAGGTGCGCTACAAAACCGCCTTGCCCCTGCCCCAATGACCCCCTGAGGTAAGCTCGACGGGATGCAACATCGACTATGTAAGCGCGTTCTGTTCGCCAGCGTGTGGGTCTTTACCGTCTCTTTTGCAGCCGCTTGCCAGCTCAGCTGCGAGGTGACGTATGCGGGTGCCACACAACGCCTGGAGATTTGTCCAACCCAGGACCCGTATCAGGCGGCGTCTGTCGGCATCGGTGGGCGTTTTCGGTTCAAAGCCATCCATGTCAATGACAGCAACTCAAGCCCCCGCATCAGCATTGATGTGTACCTTGAAACACCGAAACACCCGCTGTTGCTTCAGCACGTCGTGCTTCGTCCACCCTACCCCTTAGCGCCTGCCGGTGCGGCGGCCGATTTGTTGGGTGAGCAACACCTGTATGCCGGCCCCTTAGAGCGAGAGCTGATTTACCGCTGCGCGATCAAGCAGGAGGCGCCATGAAGCGATCCTTCCTCTGTGCTGTGTGGTGCTTGTTGTGGGCATTGGCCTGCCCTGCCGCCCTGGCTGAAACACCACCACGCGCATCCAGTGACGTGCAGTTGGTCTTCGCAGGCGACACCACCTTAGACAGCACGCCCGGCGCATGGATTCGACGCGGGCAAGACCCCTTCGCTGGCTTTGGCCAACTTTTTGCCGAGGCCGATCTGCGCCTGCTGAATTTGGAGTGTGTGGTGGCCCACTCAGGCCAAGCCGTAGCCAAGCACTACACATTTCGAGCCCATCCCCGTGTGTTGCGCACCCTGAAGCGCCACGTCGATGGGGTCACCTTGGCCAACAACCACTCGGGGGATTTCGGGCGCGAAGCGTTTGCAGACATGTTGGGCTTGCTCAAGACACACCAGATCGCGCAAGCGGGGGGTGGCATGAACTTGACGCAAGCACATACCCCCTGGCTTGTGGAGCGCAAGGGCCTGCGCATTGCCATTCTGAGTTACAACGAATTTATGCCCAGAAGCTACGAAGCACAAAGCCATGCACCCGGTGTCGCTTGGAGTGACGACGAGCAAGTGGTGGATGACATTCGACGCGCGAGGCGGGACTACCAAGCCGATATCGTGCTGCCTTTCATGCACTGGGGCTGGGAGAACGAACCCAAGGCCAATGCCAGACAACGTCAGCTGGCCAAGACCATGATTGAGGCCGGCGCTGACGCCGTCATTGGCGGCCATCCGCATGTGACACAAGACATCGAGTTCCACCAAGGCAAACCCATCCTCTACAGCGTCGGCAATTTCATCATGAAGGAAACCGACAATGCGCAGCAGCGACTGGGTTGGGTCGTGCGCCTGAAGATCAACAAAATGGGGGTGCAAGCATTTGACACACACACCGCACGCATCAACCAGCAAGGCATCCCCCGCTACGACAAAAAAACCCCTAGCCCCTGTTGGCAAAAGTCTTGGGACAAAGAGCGCCCTTGCATGGCGGGACACCCCGCAGCGCTTTAAACAGACCCGGCTCGCGTCGACTGTGTGACAGCTGCAAAAGTGGGCTTGGTGAATACTGAAGCCATGAAACTCTTCTTCTCACCCACATCCCCCTACGTTCGCAAATGCATGGTGACTGCCCATGAAGTCGGCTTGGTCGATGCCATCACGCTGCTGCCCGGCAGTGCGCACCCCGTCAAGCGCGATCAAACCATCGTCAGCAATAACCCACTTGGCAAAGTACCGACGCTGATCACAGAAACAGGCGAATCGATTTACGACAGCCGCGTGATTTGTGAATACATCAATGCGCGCGGTCACGGCACATTGCTTGCCAAAGAGGGCCCCTTGCGCTGGGAAGCGTTGACGCTTCAATCCTTGGGCGATGGCATCTTGGATGCAGCCTTGCTGATCCGCTATGAAAACAATGTGCGCCCCGAAGGTTTGCGTTGGGCCGATTGGGTGGCGGGCAAGTTGGATGCGATCCATACCTCACTCACCTCCCTCAACCAGCACGCGGAAGTCTTCAAACACGACTTCCACTTGGGGCTGCTCACCGTGGGATGCGCGCTGTGGTACTTGGACTTGCGCTACCCCGAGCTTGACTGGCGCAAACACTACCCCGCTCTGGCCGAAGCTGCAGCAGGCGTGATGCAACGCCCCTCGATGACGCAAAACTGGGCGCTGCCCGCTTAATCTGCCTATGTTTGAAACGCATCGCTTGCGTGGCCCCGAGGGGTGCTACACCATTGGCGACTTGCGTCGTTTGGCCCAGCAGCGTTTGCCGCGCGCCATCTTTGATTTTTTTGATGGTGGCGCTGAAGACGAGGTCACACTGCGCGCCAACAGCCGTGCCTTTGAACAACAGGCGTGGCGGCCGCATGTGCTCAGAGATGTCAGCCAGGTTGACCTGACGCAAACCCTGTTCGGTCAACGCATGGGGCTTCCCATGGCGATTGCACCAACAGGTGCCGGCGGCTTTGGCCATCCGCAGGCAGACCTGGCGCTGGCCAAAGCAGCGGCCCACTACAACATTCCCTATGCGCTCTCGAGCAGCGCCACCACCCGCATTGAAACGATTGCCGACCAAGCAGGCGGCCGCCTCTGGTTTCAAGCCTATGTGCTCAAAGACCGCGACTATTTTTGGCAACTGCTGGACCGCGCCCAAGCGGCTGGCTATGAGGGTTTGATCATCACCGTGGACTTGGCGGTGGGCGGCAAAAGATGGCGTGATTTTCACAACCATTTCTCTGTGCCCTTTCGGTTCACGCCGCGCAATTTTGTGGACTTTGCGCTGCATCCTGCGTGGCTCTATCGGCTGCTACGCCACGGCATTCCTGTGATGGAAAACCTGCGCGGCATGACGCGCCCCACGACCAACGCGATTGCCACTGCCAATGCCGTGGCCTCCACCGTGGGTAAAAACTACGACGACAGCTTTGACTTTCAAAGGTTGCAAGAAGTGCGCGATCGGTGGCAGGGCCGCCTGATCGTCAAAGGCGTGGCCCGCGCCGACGATGCACAGCGGATCGCAGCGATGGGCTGCGATGCCATCGTGGTGTCCAACCATGGCGGCCGACAACTGGACGGTGCACGTGCATCGCTGCATGCCTTGCCCGAGGTGCTGGACGGGGTGAGCGGACGCATCCCGGTTTGGATGGACGGCGGGATTCGCCACGGCGGCGATGTGGCCAAAGCGATTGCCCTGGGTGCCCAAGGCGTGCTGCTCGGGCGCGCCACCCTGTACGGCGCCATCGCCAGCGGTGAACCTGGCGCGCTGCGCGCCCTAGAAATCTTGACCGATGAGTTAAAGAGAACCCTTCAGCTCTGTGGTGTTCAACGCCTCGAAGAATTAACGCCAGACCTTCTCGTGCCCACCCTCTAAATCATTCTCAGGAGACAACATGAAACAAATCAGGCTTCTCACCGCCCTCTGCCTCTCACTGAACATGGTGATGGTGGCCCCCGCTCAAGCCCAAGCCGACTACCCCAACAAGCCCATCAAACTGGTGGTGGGCTATTCCGCTGGCGGTCCCACCGATGTGATCGCCCGACTGGTGGCGCAAGACATGGGCGCCGCCTTGGGGCAGCCCGTGGTGGTGGAAAACCGTGTGGGCGCCAACGGCAACATCGCTACCGAAAGTGTGGCCGCCGCGCCCGCAGATGGCTACACGATTTTGGTGAATACCTTGTCGTTGAATGTGAATGCCATTCTGGGACAAGGTCGCGTGAAGTACGACCCCACCAAAGACTTCGCGCCCATCAGTCTTGCGGTCGCCTTGCCGCAGTACTTGGTCGTCGGCTACGACAGCCCTTACAAAACCTTGGCAGATCTGGTGAACAAAGCCAAGACAGCACCGCAAGCCATCAGCTACGGCTCTGCCGGCGGTGGCGGTTCAGCCCACTTGGCAGCCGCCTTGTTAGCCACGCGCACCCAGACCAACATGCTGCACGTGCCTTTCAAAGGCAACGCCCCGGCATTGACCGAAGTGATGGCGGGCCGCGTGGACTTCATGTTCTACCCCATGATTGGTGTGGCTGAGCGTGAGGCCCAAAAACAAATTCGCATCTTGGCCGTGACCACCGCCAAGCGCTACCCAGACACGCCCACCGTGCCGACTATGGCTGAGTCTGGCTTCCCTGGTTTTGAAGAGTATGTTGGCCCAGTCGGCTTTGTCGCCCCTGCCGGCACACCCCAACTGGCGCTCGACAAATTGGCCAACGCCATTCGCAGCACGCTCACCAAACCGGCCATTGATCAGAAGCTGCGCCAGCTCGGCGGCATCGTGGTGGCCTCCACGCCATCCGACTATCGCAACTGGTTGAAGGATGACCATGCGCGCTGGGCCCAGCTGATCAAGGCCGCCAACATCAAAGACCAGCCCTGATCACGATGGCTGTTCCTTTCTTCCACCGCACCGCATCCACCTTGACGTTGATGCACAAC
>CANGML010000008.1 GCA_947454585.1 Comamonadaceae bacterium | reverse complement strand
TCATGCGCAGGGCTTTGCTTTTAGTGTCAGCCCACGGCGTGGTGGTCGTATGCCGGAGCTAGATGATGCCGAAGTGCTGGAATGGATTGGCCGTTTCATCGCCCGTATCCACAACGTGGGAGCGCAAGCTGCGTTTTCGGCACGGCCTCGCTTAGACGTTCAGACTTTTGCCATTGACTCACGCGATTGGTTGATTGACAACCAGTTGATCCCGCTCGACCAGCAAACCGAATGGCTCGCGATGTGCAACCAAGCCATAGCCATGGCGAGTGAAAAGTTTGCAGCCCATCCCGCACACAACATATGTTTGCACGGCGACTGTCACCCCGGCAATATCTTATGGACCCCTACCGATCTTCCAAACGGTGGCCCGCATTTTGTGGATTTGGATGATGCACGCATGGGGCCCGCCATCCAAGATCTGTGGATGCTGCTGAGTGGTGACCGTGCCCAGCGCTCCTTGCAGTTGTCGATGCTGCTTGATGGGTATGAACAGATGCGCGAGCTCAACCGCAGCGAATTGGCGTTGATCGAGCCCTTGCGTACCTTGCGTTTGATTCACTACAGCGCTTGGTTAGCCCGCCGCCAAGACGACCCCGCCTTTGCACAGCACTTTTCATGGTTTGGCAGCAGCGACTACTGGGCGGGACAAACGCATCTGCTGCTCGAGCAGTGCGAGGCGATGCAAGAAGAGCCGCTGTACGTCTAGCAACCCAGCAAGTCCGCCAAGGCGTGGATGTCATGCGCATGCAGGTCGTTGCCTGCTTGCGGTGATACATCTTTGGGTTGCAAGGCGCCAAACTCAAGGGGGCGCTCAATGTAGGCCGTGCGCAAACCGCAAGCGCGTGCGCCCGCTAAGTCGTCGTGGTGCGCGGCGCAGAGCATGACTTGATGGGGCTGCACATCAAAGGTGTGAGCCACACCCCTGTACACCTCGGGGTCTGGTTTGTAGGCTCGAAACACCTCGGCAGATAAAACACAGTCCCAAGGCAGGCCAGCGCGCTTGGCCATGTCCGTGAGTAAGCCAAGATTACCGTTGGACAAACTGCAAATGATGAATTTCTTTTTCAAGCGCAATAAACCGGTCACGCTATCAGGCCAAGCGTCTAAGCGGTGCCAGACCCGGTTGAGGTGCACGCGCTCGGATTCACTCACATGCGACAAACCAAACTGAGGGAGTAAACCATCAAGGATCAAACGGTGCAGTTCATCGATGCGTGTCCAGCCGAGTTCGCCGGATCGCACGCGCGCCATGGCAGGTTGATACCCTGCTCGCCAAGCGAGGGCGAAGGCGTTGCCATCTACCGAGGGGTATAGGGCTTGCATCTCACGCACGATGCTGCCGTGCCAATCGACCACAGTGCCAAAAATGTCAAAGGCCAACACCTGTGTGTTGGCCTTGATCTCGTCAAGCGAGGCGGGGATGCTTGTGAGGGTAGAGGTGTCCATGTGTGTCATGGACCCGTTTTTACACCAAGAGTGCGTTCACCCGTTTCACATAGGCGGCAGGGTCTTCAGGCAAACCACCTTCGGCCAACAGCGCTTGGTCAAACAAGATGTGCGCCAAATCTTGGAAATTGGGGTTGGCATCGCCGCTGAGCTTTTTCACCAAGGCGTGCTCTGCGTTCACTTCCAAAATAGGTTTCATCTCAGGCGCTTGCTGACCTGCTTGCTTAAGCATGCGGGCGAGTTGCATGGACATGCCATGGTCTTTCACCACCAAGCAAGCCGGTGAGTCGACCAAACGCGTGGTCACGCGCACATCCTCGGCTTTGTCTTTCAGCGCTTCTTTGAGTTTGGCCAGCACAGGTTTGAAAGCTTCAGCCGCATCCTCGGCCGCCTTCTTTTCGGCTTCGTCTTGCAGCGAGCCTAAGTCGACCGCGCCTTTGGCGACGGACTGCAGGGGCGTGCCATCGAACTCTTGCACAAAGTTCAAGGCCCACTCATCCACGCGGTCCGTCATCAGCAAGACTTCGATGCCTTTCTTGCGGAAGACTTCGAGCTGTGGGCTGTTCTTAGCCGCTGCGAGTGTGTCAGCGGTGATGAAGTAAATGGCCTCTTGGCCTTCTTTCATGCGCGCTTTGTAGTCGGCAAAAGACACGCTTGCGCTGTCTGTGCTGGTGCTGGCAAAGCGCAGCAATTTGGCGATCTTGTCTTTGTTGGCAAAGTCTTCGCCCAAGCCTTCCTTGAGAACTGCGCCAAACTCTCTGTAGAACTGTGTGTACTTGCCTTGCTTAGCCTTGTCTTCGTCAGTCAGAACGTCCGTGACACCATCGTCACCCGCAGCAGGGGCTTTGTCGTACTTGGCCAAATCTTCCAACACAGCCAACACGCGGCGTGTGTTGCCCTCGCGGATGGCCTTCACGTCACGGCTTTCTTGCAGCAGCTCGCGGCTCACGTTCAGGGGTAAGTCGGCGGAGTCCACCACGCCCTTGATGAAGCGCAGGTAAGAGGGCATCAAGGCTTCGGCATCGTCCATGATGAAGACGCGTTTCACATAGAGTTTCAAGCCCGCTTTTTTCTCGCGGTTGAACAAGTCCATCGGCGCTTTGCCGGGGATGTACAGCAGCTGCGTGTATTCGGTGCTGCCTTCCACGCGGTTGTGGCTCCAAGCCAGAGGGGGCTCAAAGTCGTGGCTGATGTGTTTGTAAAACTCGGCGTGTTGCTCGTCCGTCACGTCTTTCTTGGGGCGGGCCCATAACGCGTTGGCTTGGTTGACGGTTTCCCACTCATCGGTCAACACCATTTCGCCGGGTTGGTCGTTTTGACCGTCTTTCCACTCTTCTTTGCGCATGCGGATGGGCAAAGAAATGTGGTCCGAGTATTTGTTGATGACCGACTTGAGCTTCCAAACACTCAAATATTCCTCGGCATCGTCACGCAGGTGCAAGATGATCTTGGTGCCGCGGTCCGCTTGGGTGATGGTCTCCACCTCAAAGTCGCCGGTGCCGGTGCTGCTCCAACGGACGCCTTCCTCGGCCTTCAGTCCGGCGCGACGCGACTCCACCGTGATGCGGTCGGCCACGATGTAGCCTGAATAAAAGCCCACACCAAATTGGCCAATCAACGCGCCTTGGCCTTTGGCATCGGTCTTTTGGTCGCCACTGAGCTTGCCCATGAATTCGCGCGTACCGCTCTTTGCAATCGTGCCCAAGTGGGCGATGGCCTCTTCTTGGCTCATGCCAATGCCGTTGTCGGCAATGGTCAGGGTTTTGGCTTCTTTGTCAAAGCTCACGCGCACTTCAAGCTCGGCCTGGCCTTCAAACAAGGCGTCGTTGTTCAGCCCTTCGTAGCGCAGCTTGTCGCAGGCGTCGGAGGCGTTGGACACCAGCTCGCGTAAGAAAATTTCTTTGTTGGAATACAGCGAGTGCGTCACCAGGTGCAGCAGCTGTGAGACTTCGGCTTGGAAGGCGTGGGTTTGTTTGGTCATGGTTTTAAAAAACTAAATTACAACGCCCCAAGCTGTGGGGCGTTGGACAAAATTTCAAGAGGGTAAAAACAGCTTCGAATGGCGGGTTTTAAAAGCGCTCGTGTGCGCCAAGGTAGCGCCACTGGCCCGCAGGCAGTTGCCCCAGTTGGACGTGTCCAATACGGATGCGCTTGAGACCCACGACCTGAAGGCCGACTTGTTCACACATGCGGCGAATTTGGCGTTTTTTGCCTTCGGTCAAGACAAACCGCAGCTGCTCTGGGTTTTGCCACTCTACGTGCGCGCGTTTGAGGGGCTTGCCATCCAAACTCAAGCCGTGGCGCAAGCGTTCCAATTGGTCCTTCGGAAACACCGCTTGCACGTTGTTGGTCACGCGGTCGTGGTCGCCAATGGCGCTGAGTGGGTTGGCTCTACCGCCATACGTGGCAGAAGCAGCAGTGGCTGCGGCTGTGTTTTCTTGGCCCGTGTAGGTCACGCGCACCAGGTATTCTTTTTCCATCTCCGAGTCTTCGCCGATCAGTTGGCGTGCAACGCGGCCGTCTTGGGTCAACACCAACAAGCCCGTGGAGTCGATGTCGAGTCGGCCCGAGGGGGCGAGGCTGCGCAACTGTGTCGGCGTGAAGCGTCGTTTGGACGAGTCGCCCGACCAATGTGTGCGTGGGTTGATCAACACAATCGCGGGTTCGTGCCCATCTTCGGCTTGGCCACTCACATAGCCCATGGGCTTGTGCAGCAAAACAGTGACTTGTGTGTCTTGGTGGCCCTTGGCACGAGGATCCACTTCAACGCGGTCGTTGGGGCCGACTTTGACGCCCATTTCAGCGGGGCGGCCGTTCACCAGCACCCAGCCTTGCTCAATCCACGCGTCGGCCTCTCGGCGTGAGCAAAGGCCTAGCTCGGCCATGCGTTTGTTGAGGCGGGTGAGGGGTGAGGAGGTGTCTGGCATGAGGGGTCAAATTCTAAGTGCCACTGCTGCGCAGTGCGGCCAGGTCTAGGACGCGCATGCCGCCGTATTCAATACGAATCGCGCCTTGCTTCTCTAGCGTGTTCAAGGCCACGTTGACACGTTGCCGCGAGAGCCCTACGAGGTAGGCCAACTCTTGCTGCGTGATACGCAAAATCTCCCCCACGCCTGGGTACAGCGTGGGGTTGAACAGGGTGGCCAGGTTGCGCGCCACGCGCACATCGGGGTCGGTCGAGCGGTCGATCTCACGGGCTTCAATGAATTGCGCCAAGCGCTCATTGAGTTGGTTCATCACAAAGCGGTTAAAGCCAATCGAGTTGTCGAGCAACCAATGGAAGGTATCAATGGGCACGCCGGCCACCACGCTGCGACGCAAGGCCATGATGTTGTAGCGGTAGCTCTCGCGCTTCAGGGCGGTGCCCTCGCCAAACCAGCCACCTGGTGGCACGCCCGTGAAGGTGATGCTGCGGCCACTGGCGCTGTCTGTGCTCATCTTCAACAGACCCTCGATCACACCAAACCAATAGGTGGCTTGGCGCCCCATGCGGCACACGTAGTCGCCGGGCATCGGGTCGCTCACCACTATTTGAGGCGCGACCCGCAGACGTTCGCCATCGGTGAGCAAGGCTAGCCAGGGTATTTGTGCCATTTCGGCGGCGCTGGGCTGGCGCCGCCGCTGGTAAACAGTGGTTGCTGCGTTCATCAAGTGGGCGTGTCAGGATCGGGTAAGTCGTGCTAGGTGTCTACCCTGAATTGTCGTCGAAACGACAACTTGGCGTCAAATGAACTCCTACGATGCCTGCCAATGTTCAAAACCTCCTGCTTAGGTGCCGGTTTTTTTTAAATGACAAATCAAGGATCAGGAATGCAGACCACGTTCCCTCGACTGTTACTCAAGCATGCCAGCGAACGCCCCCAAGCGCCAGCGATGCGTGAGAAGGAATATGGCATTTGGCAAACCACCTCATGGGCCAGCATGGCACAGATGGTGGAACACATCGCCAGTGGCTTGCACCAAGCGGGCTTGCGCCGTGGTGAACACATGGCAGTGATAGGGTCCAACCGTCCCCGCCTGTACGCCACCATGTTGGCGGCACAGTCCTTGGGTGCGATTCCCATCCCCTTGTACCAAGATGCTGCAGGCCCCGAATGCGTGTTCCCCCTCAACAATGCCGAGGTGCGTTTTGCGGTGGTGGAAGACCAAGAGCAAGTCGACAAGTTGCTGGAGATTCGTGAGCAATGCCCGCAAATCCAACACATCTACTACGACGACCCACGCGGCTTGCGCAAGTACGACGAGCCAGGCTTGGCGTCGGTCGAGGAACTGGTCTCTGCCGGCGCGGTATTCGCCCAACAGCACCCCGAATTCTTTGTCGCTGAAGTTGAAAAAGCCCATCACGATGACGTGGGGGCGATGTTCTTCACCTCTGGCACAACGGGCAATCCCAAAGGCGTGGTGCACACGCACCACTCGTTGATCAACCGCGCAGAAGCGGGTGCGTTGTTTGACCGGCTCACCTCGCACGAAGACGTGCTGGCCTATTTGCCGCCGGCATGGATTGGTCAAAATATTTTCAGCTACGCCCAGTGGTTGTATTGCGGCTATGTGGTGAACTGCCCCGAGTCGGCAGCCACTGTCACCATTGACTTGAAAGAGGTCGGTCCGACTTACTACTTTGCGCCGCCCCGTGTGTTTGAGGGCTTGTTGACCAGCGTGATGATTCGTATGGAAGACGCTGGCACCCTCAAGCGTGGCATGTTCCATTTCTTCATGGATGTGGCGCGCCAATACGGCCCCAGCAAAATGGATGGCAAGTCCATCGGCTGGGTCGGTGGTGCGCTTTACGCCTTGGGTAACTTATTGGTCTACGGCCCCTTGCGTAATAACCTCGGCATGAGCCGTGTGCGCGTGGCTTACACCGCGGGTGAGGCGATTGGCCCAGACCTGTTTAGCTTTTATCGTGCCATTGGCGTGAATTTGAAGCAGCTTTATGGCTCCACGGAAACCGCGGTGTTTGTTTGCTTGCAGCCTGACCACGAAGCACGCGCTGATACCGTGGGCGTGCCATGTGCTGGGGTTGAAATCAAAGTGGCTGATAACGGCGAAATCTTGGTCAAGTCACCTGGCTTGCTCAAGGGCTATTACAAAAACGATGCGGCCACGGCAGAAGTGCTTACCGCGGATGGTTGGTACCACACCAGTGACGCGGGCTTCTTGGATGCCCATGGACATTTGAAGATCATTGACCGCGTCAAAGACGTGGGTCGCATCAAAGGCGGCGCCAACGACGGCGCCATGTTTGCGCCCAAGTACGTGGAAAACAAACTCAAGTTCTTCCCGCACATCAAAGAAGTGGTGGCCTACGGCGACCAACGCGAAAAAGTGTGCGTGATGATCAACATCGATATGGACGCCGTGGGCAACTGGGCCGAGCGCCGCAATTTGCCCTATGCGGGCTATACCGATTTGGCGCAAAAGCCGGAGGTGTATCAGTTGATCCAGTCGTGCGTGGAAAAAGTCAATGCCGACTTGTCAGTGGACGAGTTGTTAGCAGGTAGCCAAGTCAGCCGTTTCCTCGTGTTGCACAAAGAGCTTGACGCGGATGATGGTGAGTTGACGCGGACCAACAAAGTGCGCCGCGGCTTCATCGCCGAGAAGTACAGCGTCTTGGTAGATGCGCTTTACAACGGCGCGACCGAGCAATTCATTGAGACCCAAGTGAAGTTTGAAGATGGCCGCACCGGTAGCGTCAGCGCCACACTCAAACTGTCTGACGCACAAACCTTCACGCCGGTAGGGAAAGCAGCATGAGCAAGACGATAGGTGACGTCATCCTCGACGTTCAAAACATCAGTTTGCGGTTCGGTGGCGTCAAGGCGCTGACCGATATTTCGTTCAACGTCAGAGAGCACGAAGTGCGCGCCATCATTGGGCCTAACGGCGCAGGCAAGAGCTCCATGCTCAACTGCATCAACGGCGTTTACACCCCGCAAGAAGGCTCGATCACCTTCCGTGGTCAAACCTTTGACCACATGAACAGCCGCCAAGTGGCTGACATGGGCATTGCCCGAACATTTCAGAACCTCGCGCTGTTCAAAGGCATGAGCGTGATTGACAACATCATGTCGGGGCGCAACCTCAAGATCAAAAGCAACATCCTGATGCAAGCCCTCCGCTTAGGCCCTGCCCAACGCGAAGAAGAAATGCACCGAGAAGTTGTGGAGCACATCATTGACTTTTTGGAAATTCAGGCCTTCCGCAAATCGCCCGTGGGGCAGTTGCCTTATGGTTTGCAAAAGCGTGTGGACTTAGGTCGCGCCTTGGCGATGGAGCCGAAAGTGCTGTTGCTTGATGAGCCGATGGCCGGCATGAACCTCGAAGAAAAGCAGGACATGTGCCGCTTTATCCTGGACGTGAACGACGAGTTCGGCACGACCGTGGTGTTGATCGAGCACGACATGGGCGTGGTGATGGACATCTCGGACCGTGTGGTGGTGTTGGACTACGGCAAGAAAATTGGCGACGGCACGCCCGATGAAGTGCGCAACAACCCAGAAGTCATCAGCGCCTATCTGGGCACCTCGCACTGAGCGAACTTGCACGAATAAGGATTTAACGATGGCATTCTTTCTTGAAACATTGCTCGGCGGCCTGATGGCGGGCATGTTGTATTCGCTGGTCGCTTTGGGCTTTGTGCTTATTTTCAAAGCGTCTGGTGTTTTTAATTTCGCGCAGGGCGCGATGGTGCTGTTTGGCGCTTTGTCGATGGCGCGTTTCTCCGAGTGGATCCCGCAGTGGACGGGGGTAGACAGTCTGCTGATGGCCAACGTGCTGGCCTTCGCGATGGCCGCCGTGGTGATGTTTCTGGTGGCATGGGCAGTGGAGTTCCTGGTGCTGCGGCATCTGGTCAACCAAGAAGGCGCCACCTTGCTGATGGCCACGCTGGGCATTGCGTATTTTCTGGAAGGCTTGGGCCAGACCCTGTTTGGCAGCAGCATTTACAAGATTGACATCGGCATGCCCAAAGACCCCGTCTTCATCTTGGACGGCTTGTTCGAGGGGGGCGTGCTGGTCAACAAGGAAGACTTTTATGCGGCCTTGATTGCTGCTGCGCTGGTCGCTTTGTTGACCGTGTTCTTTCAAAAGACAGCCACTGGCCGTGCTTTGCGTGCGGTGGCCGATGACCATCAAGCGGCGCAGTCGATCGGTATCCCCCTCAACCGCATTTGGGTGATTGTGTGGTGTGTCGCCGGTGTGGTGGCCTTGGTGGCCGGCATGATCTGGGGCAGCAAGTTGGGCGTGCAGTTCTCGCTGGCCACGGTGGCCTTGCGGGCTTTGCCCGTCGTCATTTTGGGTGGCTTGACATCGGTGCCTGGCGCTATCTTGGGTGGCTTGATCATCGGGGTGGGTGAGAAACTCTCCGAGGTTTACCTCGGTAGTTTTGTGGGCGGAGGCATCGAAATTTGGTTCGCCTATGTCTTGGCGCTAGGCTTTTTGTTGATCCGTCCGCAAGGTCTGTTCGGCGAAAAAATCATCGACCGCGTGTAAGGAAAAAAATGTTCTACAGAGAAAATGGTCAATTCAAGACCACTTACCGAGCCGATCAGCAAATCCTTCCAATTCGGCAAGACCGCATCGCCATGGCGATACTGTTGGTATTTGCCTTTGCGGTGGTGCCCTTGTTGGCTTCCGATTACTTCTTTCGTGCGATTCTGATTCCATTCCTCATCATGTCGCTGGCAGCCTTGGGGGTGAACATCTTGGTGGGTTACTGCGGCCAAATTTCATTGGGCTCGGGCGCTTTCATGGCGGTGGGCGCTTATGGGGCGTACAACTTTTTCGTCCGTCTGCCCGGCTTGCCTTTGATCCCCGCCTTGGTCCTCGGTGGCCTGTGCGCCACGGCCTTCGGCATCTTGTTTGGCCTGCCGAGTCTGCGCGTCAAAGGGCTGTATTTGGCGGTGGCTACCTTGGCCGCGCAGTTCTTCAGCGACTGGATGTTCTTGCGCATCAAGTGGCTGACCAATGACTCGCCTTCGGGTTCGGTGTCGGTGAATGAGTTGCAGGTGTTTGGCCTGCCGATTGACAGCGCCTTGAGCAAATATTGGTTCTGCTTGGTTGTGTTGGTTGTGATTGCGCTGTTGGCCAAAAATCTGGTGCGCAGCGCCGTCGGTCGCGAGTGGATGGCGATCCGTGACATGGACGTGGCCGCTGCCGTCATCGGCATCCGACCCATGTATGCCAAGCTGAGTGCATTTGCCGTCAGCTCGTTCATCGTGGGTGTGGCGGGTGGCTTGTGGGCCTTCATTTACCTCGGCGCTTGGGAGCCCGCAGCTTTCTCGGTGGATATTTCTTTCCGACTGTTGTTCATGGTGATCATCGGCGGCTTGGGCTCTATCCTGGGGGGCTTTTTGGGGGCCGCGTTCATCACCTTGTTGCCGATTGCCCTTAGCCAGGTCTTGCCGGCTTTGGCGGGCTTGGTGGGGGTTGAGATTTCAACCGCCGGCGTGTCGCATGCGGAGTTGATGATTTTTGGTGGGCTGATCGTGTGGTTCTTGATCGTGGAACCGCATGGCTTGGCCAAGTTGTGGTCGATTGCCAAGCAAAAGCTGCGGCTCTGGCCCTTCCCTCATTGAGGGTGTGGATCGTTTTTGGTGAGTGTTAATTTTTCTAAGGAGACAACATGAAGATGCGTGATTTGATTTTGGCTGTCGCCACAGCGGCGGTTGCTGCATCGTCGCTGGTGACGACGGCAGTTCAGGCGCAAGCCAAGGAGCAGTTTTTCCCATTGCTGTCCTACCGCACCGGACCTTATGCCCCGAACGGCATTCCATGGGCCAACGGTAAGCAAGATTATTTGAAACTCATCAATGCCCGCGATGGCGGCATCAATGGCGTCAAGATCACTTTTGAAGAGTGCGAAACCGGTTACGCCACCGACCGCGGTGTGGAATGCTACGAGCGCCTGAAGGGCCGTCCCGGCGTGTCCGTGTTTGACCCGCAAGCCACCGGCATCACCTTCGCGTTGACTGAAAAAGCCCCCGTGGACAAGGTGCCCTTGATCACCTTGGGCTATGGCTTGTCGATTGCGCAAGACGGTCAAGCGTTCAAGTGGAACTTCCCGCTGATGGGCAGTTACTGGACTGGTGCTGACATCTTGGTGCAACACCTGGGCAAGAAAGAAGGCGGCCTGGACAAGCTCAAAGGCAAGAAGATCGCTTTGGTTTATCACGATTCACCCTTCGGCAAAGAGCCAATCCCCGTCTTGCAAGAGCGTGCCAAGATGCACGGGTTCGAGTTGCAGTTGATCCCTGTCACCGCACCGGGCGTCGAGCAAAAGTCGGCCTGGTTGCAAGTGCGTCAAAGCCGTCCTGACTTTGTGTTCTTGTGGGGCTGGGGTGTCATGAACTCCACCGCCTTGAAAGAAGCACAAGCCACGGGCTACCCCCGCGACAAGATGTACGGTGTGTGGTGGGCAGGGGCCGAGCCTGATGTCAAAGACGTTGGCGAAGGCGCCAAGGGCTACAACGCCTTGGCTTTGAACACCTCGGGCACACAGCCTAAAGTGATTCAAGACATCCTGAAGCATGTGCATGGCAAGAACCAAGGTTCTGGACCCAAAGACGAAGTCGGCCAGGTGCTCTATACCCGCGGTGTGATCATTTCCATGCTCAGCGTGGAGGCGGTGCGCCGTGCCCAAGAGCGTTTTGGCAAAGGCAAAGTCATGACCGGCGAGCAAGTGCGCTGGGGTCTGGAAAACTTGGCACTCGATCCCAAGCGTCTGGAAGCGCTGGGCTTCACCGGCATCATGCAGCCGCTGTCGACCTCGTGTGCTGACCACATGGGTTCGACCTCAGCCCGCGTGCAGACGTGGGACGGTAGCAAGTGGAGCTTCTCCTCGGACTTCATTCAGGCGGATGAGCAGATCTTGAAGCCCATGATCAAGCAAGCGTCTGACAAGTACCTGTCCGACAAAAAAATGACACGCCGCACATCTGCGGACTGCCAGTCTTAATTGGCTGCGGTTGATGGGCTCGTGCACACGCGCGAGCCGTCAACTGGAAGACCAGTCCGCAATGACCGGTCTTCCAGTTGATTCCAATAGGTCACCCATGAACGATTCAAAAATTATTCTCAATGTGAATGGCATCGAAGTCATTTACAACCACGTCATCCTGGTGCTCAAGGGGGTGTCCTTGCAAGTGCCCGAGCGCGGTATCGTGGCCCTGCTGGGTGGCAATGGCGCGGGCAAAACCACCACGTTGCGTGCCATCTCCAACTTGCTCAAGGGCGAGCGCGGTGACGTGACCAAAGGCTCGATTGAGTTGCGCGGTGAGCGCATCGAAAATCTGTCACCCGCTGACTTGGTGAACCGCGGCGTGGTTCAGGTGATGGAAGGGCGTCACTGCTTTGCCCACCTGACCATTGAAGAAAACCTCATGACGGGCAGCTACACGCGTACCAGCAAAGGCGAAATCGAAGCCAATTTGGAGAAGGTGTACAACTACTTTCCCCGTCTCAAAACGCGCCGCACGTCCCAAGCTGCCTACACCTCGGGCGGCGAGCAACAAATGTGTGCGATTGGGCGGGCCCTCATGGCCAGTCCCAACATGGTGCTGTTGGATGAGCCCTCCATGGGCTTGGCGCCACAAATCGTGGAAGAGGTCTTCAACATCGTCAAAGATTTGAACGAGAAAGAAAAAGTCACTTTCTTGCTGGCCGAACAAAACACCAATATGGCCCTCAAATACGCCGACTATGGCTACATCATGGAATCAGGCCGCATCGTGATGGACGGCGCCGCCAAAGACCTGGCGAACAACGAAGACGTGAAAGAGTTCTACCTAGGGATGGGCGGTGGCGAGCGTAAGAGCTTCAAAGATGCCAAGAGCTACAAACGTCGCAAGCGCTGGTTGGCTTAAAGGAGCCGCACATGTCCAAGCATTACGACGCGCTCGAAACCCGCCACCCTGCAGAGCGCGAAGCGGCGCTCATGGCGGCTTTGCCTGCCCAAGTGGCGCATGCACAAAAAAACTCACCCGCCTTCACCCAGACATTGGCTGCCATGGATGCCTCCCGCATCAACAGCCGTCAAGCTTTGGCGACCTTGCCCGTGATCCGCAAGTACGAGTTGCTGGCGCAACAGCAAGCGCTGCGTGCCACCGACGTGTTTGGTGGTTTTGCCGCCATCGGCTTTGGCAAGGCGATGCCGCGTGTGTTTGCCAGCCCCGGCACGATTTATGAGCCCGAAGGCGCGCGCCCCGATTACTGGCGCATGGCCCGTGCCCTTTATGCCGCGGGGTTCCGCTCGGGTGAATTGGCGCACAACTGTTTCAGTTACCACTTCACGCCGGCGGGTTCCATGATGGAGACCGGTGCACACACCATTGGGTGCACAGTTTTCCCAGGGGGTACGGGACAGACCGAACAGCAAGTGGCGGCGATGGCGGAGTTAAAGCCCGCGGGTTATGTCGGCACGCCCAGCTTTTTGAAAATCATTGTCGAGAAAGCAGCCGAGATGGGCGTGGCCTTGCCCTCGCTGAAAAAAGCCATGGTGTCTGGCGAAGCCTTTCCACCGAGCTTGCGTGATTGGTTGGCCGAACGCGGCATCGCGGGCTACCAGTGTTATGCCACGGCTGATCTGGGGCTCATCGCTTACGAAACCGAAGCCCGCGAGGGCTTGGTGCTCGATGAGGGCGTGATCGTGGAAATCGTGCGCCCTGGCACGGGCGACCCCGTGCCTGAGGGGGAAGTGGGCGAGTTGGTGGTCACCACCCTCAACCCTGACTACCCGCTGATTCGGTTTGGCACGGGCGACTTGTCAGCTGTGTTGCCTGGCCAATGCCCCACAGGGCGCACCAACGCACGCATCAAAGGTTGGATGGGCCGCGCCGATCAAACCACCAAGGTGCGTGGCATGTTTGTGCACCCAGGTCAAGTGGCCGAGGTGGTCAAACGCTTTCCTGAGATCCAACGTGCGCGTTTGGTGGTGACGGGTGAGATGGCCAATGACCAGATGGGCTTGAAGGTCGAAGCCACCGCTGTTGAAGGATTGGCACAAAAAATTGGTGATGCGGTGCGTGACATTACCAAGCTCCGCGCTGAGGTGACCTTGGTTGCGCCGGGTTCTTTGCCGAACGATGGCAAAGTCATTGAGGATGCGCGTACGTATCAATAAGTGGCCCGGCACATGTTGATTGACGTGTATCAAGGAATGCCCGTACGTGATTTCCGAAATTACCAAGTTGTCAATAGTGCTTTAGTATGGAGCCTTATTTAGAGGAGTCCCACATGAAAAAACTATTCACATTCAGCGTGCTTGCTGTTGCTGCGTTGGCTGGCGCGAATGCGGCAGACTTTCCGGTCAAAGACAAACCCATCACCATCGTGGTGCCGTTTGCTGCCGGCGGCCCCACTGACCGTGTGGCGCGTGATTTGGCAGAAGCCATGCGCAAACCCTTGGGTGCCAATGTGGTGGTTGAGAACGTGGCCGGTGCCGGCGGCACCATCGGTGCCAACAAGGTGGCCAAAGCGCCACAAGACGGCCACACCGTGTTGTTGCATCACATCGGCATGGCCACTTCGCCTGCGCTGTACCGCAAGATGCCTTACAACACCACCGACGACTTCGAATACTTGGGCATGGTCAATGATGTGCCCATGACCTTGATTGGTCGTCCTACCTTGCCCGCCAACAACTACAAAGAACTCGCCGTTTGGATTGAGCAAAACAAGGGCAAGATCAATTTGGGCAACGCCGGTTTGGGCGCTGCTTCGCACTTGTGCGGCCTCATGTTCCAAAGCGCCATCAAGACCGACATGACCACTGTGCCCTACAAAGGCACGGCGCCTGCCATGAATGACTTGATGGGCGGCCAGATTGATTTGTTGTGTGACCAGACCACCAACACCAGCGCCCAAATCGAAGGCAAATCGGTCAAAGGCTTCGCGGTCACGACCATGAAGCGCCTGACCACCCCCGCCTTGAAAGGCTTGCCAACGCTCGACGAATCAGGCCTCAAAGGTTTTGAAGTCACCATTTGGCACGGCATGTACGCGCCTAAAGGGACACCGACAGAGGTGGTGAACAAGATCAACGCCGCGCTAAAAACAGCCTTGAAGGACCCCGAGTTCATCAAAAAACAGCAAGCCTTGGGTGCTGTGGTGGTCACGGATAAACGCTCCGACATGGCCGAGCACAAAAAGTTTGTGACTGCTGAAATTGCCAAGTGGGGCCCGATCATTCAGGCTGCTGGCGTTTACGCTGACTAGGAGAAACCATGGCCTTGCGTCGTCGCTTATTCACACAAACCACGCTGTTCAGCGCTTTGGCACTGGTGGGCTTTCAAGCGCCCGCCCAACAAGCTTGGCCGAACAAGCCTGTGCGCATCGTGGTGCCCTTTGCGCCCGGCGGGACCACCGACATCTTGGCGCGTGCGGTCGCGCCTGAGTTGACGCGCGTATTTGGCCAGTCTTTCTTTGTCGACAACAAGGCGGGCGCTGGTGGTAACTTGGGTGCCGATATCGTCGCCAAATCGCCCAACGATGGTTACACCTTGTTGATGGGTACCGTGGGCACCCACGGCATCAACCGTGCGCTCTACAACAAGTTGCCGTTTGACCCGATCAAAGACTTCGCGCCGATCACGGTGGTGGCCGGCGTGCCCAATGTGATGATCATGAATGCCGACACGGCCAAGGCCCGCAACATCAATTCTGTGAATGATTTCATCACCTATGCCAAAGCCAATCCAGGCAAGCTCAACATGGCCTCCAGCGGCAATGGCACCTCGATTCATTTGGCTGGCGAGTTGTTCAAAAGCATGAGCGGTACCTTCATGGTGCACTTCCCCTACAAAGGCTCCAACCCCGCTCTGCTCGACATGTTGGGCGGCTCGATGGATGTGATGTTTGACAACCTGCCCTCGTCCATACCGCACATCAAGTCGGGCAAGCTCAAAGCGTTGGCTGTCACGAGCAACCAACGCTCTGGGGCTTTGCCCGATCTGCCCACCATTGAAGAAGCGGGCGGCCCGTTGATGAAGGGTTACGAAGCCAGTTCTTGGTTTGGTTTGTTGGCGCCCGCCGGCACCTCAAGCGAGGTGGTTCACCGCATTCAGCAAGAGGTGAGCAAAGCCTTGGGTACCCCCGCGATCAAAGAGAAGCTGCTCTCGCAAGGCGCGATTCCCGGCGGCAACACCCCTGAGGAGTTCGCCAAATTTATTGATGCCGAACACAAGAAGTGGGCGCAGGTCGTGAAGGCCTCTGGCGCCAAAGTCGACTAAGCCCCGATCAGGCGCTCAGACGCTCAGTCCATCAGGCGCTCAAAAGGCAGCGCCTGTTTCACCAAAATGACAGTGCAAGGCGCCTCCATGGCAACCTTGATCGGCACCGTGGCGACAAACCGTTGCATCTGAAGTCCGTGGGTAGCGGCACCCATGACGATCATGTGCACGTGGTTGCCTTCGGCATAACGCACGATGGCGCTGGCCACATCACTCGACTCTAAGACGTGGTACGAGGCTTGGTGGTCGCTCAAGTCCAGCGGCTGGGCCCATTGCTGCAGTTGGGTCAGGTATTGGCGGTGTAGCGAGGTTTCGCTGGTGTCGCTGTCAGACGCGCTGCTGAGGTGGGGCGAAATGACGGTGACCACGGCCAGACGTGCGCCCGGACGAATACCCAATGAACGCGCCACCGCTTGGCGCAGCGAATACAGCGTGGCGTCGCTGGCCTCGTGGTTTGGCACCGCCACCATCAGAATCGGCACTTCTTCAATTTGTTGTGAAGGCAAGGGGCTGGGCTGGTAGTGCATGCCTGCGGCTTTGAGCCAGCGTTTCGCGTGCGTGAAGAAGGGCGTGCCCTGCAGTTGTCTGCCACGTTGGGTGATCTTGACTTGTTCGGGGTGCTCTAGGTCAAACGCCAGGTGGGCCGCTGAGGGGTAGCGCTTGGCAGCTTCAGGCGCTAGGCAGCGCAACACCACTTCTTGCAACCACTCGGGCAAGTCTTCTCGCAGGCGGCGCGGCGGCGTGGGGTCCATCCACAAACGCTGGCGCATGCCGCCACTGGTTTGGGGGTTGCCAAAGGGCAGCTCGCCTGTGGCTAGCTCATAGAGCATCACGCCAATCGCAAAGATGTCACTGCGCGGGTCACCGCGCACGCCCACCACTTGCTCAGGCGCAATCCATGCAGGCGACCCCACGGCTTGACGCAGTTCCTCGGCCAGCAAGTCAGGGTAGTGCGCATGGCAGGACAAGCCAAAGTCAAGCAGCACGGCATGACCGTTGGGGTGCAGCAGCACGTTGGCGGGTTTGAGGTCGAGATGGCAGGTGTTTTGTTGGTGCAGGCTGTGCGCGGCACGCGCCATGGCCGCGCCCATGTGCGCGATGTCCGCGACTGAGGCTTGGGTACGCAACTGGGCGTAGGTGTCGAGGATTTGCTGCAGCGTTTGGCCAGCCACATGCTCCATCACCAAATAAGGGAGGTTGACCAAATCACCCGCTGCCACAAAGCGTGGCACATGCATACCTTGTAGCACCTGCAAAATTTGGTGCTCAACCTCAAAGCCGACGATGTTTTCTGCGCCATCGCCTGCGGTCATGCGGGGCACTTTCATGACCATGTCGAACGGCACAGGTCGTTCGTCAGCGTAAGTCACCTGGTAAATATGGGCCATGCCGCCTGCGTGCAGGCACGCGACTATGCGAAATCCGTCCAGTGCAGTGCCGGTTTCTAGGCGTTTCATTGACCCGTCTCCAAACGGTGGGCAAAGAATTCGGGCAAGCCCGCCTCGCGGACGGCGCGCGCAGCCGCGCGGTGGTCGTAGGCGATGCGGTGAAAGGTGAGCTTGGCAGCCGCGTCATCAAACAGCGCGTACATGGCGCGCGGATGGCCATCGCGGGGCTGGCCGACAGAGCCCACGGTGGCAATCCAGTGGCGGTGCTTGGGAGTCGGAATAGGAATGCCGGCCGTTGGTTTGAACGCCATCAGCTGACGTCCCCTGCCGCGGTAGTACAGCGATTGGTGGTGCACATGGCCGCCGAACACATAGCGTACGTCGGGATGCGCGCCGGCGGCGTCTAGGCTAAGTGTGGCTGTGCGTTCGTCGTCGACGTAGCGCCAGCGCGTGGGCGCATCGGCACTGGCGTGCACGAAGAACAGCGCGTCTACGCGTTGGGTGAGTGGCAGCGTCTCCAGCCAAAAACGTTGGGCAGGCGAGAGCTGGTCATGCGTCCACGCCGCCGTTTGACTGCCCAGCGATGGGTTGGGTGTGTTGAGGTTGTGGGTTTGAATCAGCTCTTCGTGGTTGCCACGCAGCACGAGGGCGCCTCCGGTTTGCAGCGCTTGGCAGCGTGTCACCACTTCTGAAGGGAACGCACCATAGCCCACCAAATCACCCAAGATGGCGTAACGATCAACGCCCCGTGTCTGCGCATGCGCCAAACACGCATCCAGCGCGTGCAAGTTGCTGTGGATGTCGGAGAGCAGGGCGTATTTCATGTCTGCGCATCGCCGTGGTTTGCAGCTCAGTAGGCGTAAACACCTTGGCCGGTTTTGCGACCCAACTGGCCGGCGGCCACCATTTCTTTCAGCAGCGGGCAAGCGCGGTATTTGCTGTCGCCAAACTCTTGCAAGTACACGTCCATCACGGCCAAGCACACATCCAAGCCAATCATGTCGGCCAAGGCCAAGGGGCCGATGGGTTGGTTGCAACCCAACTTCATGCCGGCATCGATGTCCTCGGCGGTGGCCACACCTTCGGCCAACACAAAGAAGGCTTCGTTGATCATGGGCACCAAGATGCGGTTGACCACAAAGCCCGGTGCGTTCTTCACGGTGATGGGGCTCTTGCCCAAGCGGGTCGACAGGTCGTGCACCGCCGCGTGGGTGGCGTCGGACGTTTGCAAACCACGGATGATTTCGACCAAGGCCATCATCGGCACAGGGTTGAAAAAGTGCATGCCAATGAAGCGGTCGGCACGCGTGGTGACGGCAGCCAGCTTGGTGATGGAGATGGAAGAAGTGTTGGACGCAATGATGGCTTCAGGCGCCAACATGCCGTCGAGTTGTTTGACGATCTTGACCTTGAGGTCGTAGTT
>CANGML010000007.1 GCA_947454585.1 Comamonadaceae bacterium | reverse complement strand
GTTGAAGCAAGTGGGCTTAGATTTCAGCCGCCGCGTCACACAAGGTCGGGTGATGAAGATCGATGGCACGCATCTGTTCCCCATGGAGCATCCCTTTGTAGCCGCTGCGGCTGTGGAAACCGCGTTGCTGAACTTGATGGGCTGATTCGCTGGTTTTTTTAGTTCGCTCCGCTGGCGAGCGTGGCCAGCACCTGCGGCGGCTCATACGTCGCTACGCGCCTCAAAATCGCCTTCGCGGGCGCTGACCACGCTCACCAGCTTCGGGGGAGTTGACGTCGAAAAAACCTTCGCCGTAGCGCAAGGCATGAGGGAGGGGCAGTGGCCGATTTCGGTAACCGTATGAGGTCACTGCCCCTCCCTCATGCCTGGTGCGAGCTCAGAAAAAAATCAAGCCGCCCAACTCACCCAATCAGCCCAAGCCGTCACCAGCACCACCACACCAAAGACGATACGATAAAACGCAAACGGCACAAAGCTGTGCGTGGCAATGTAGCGCAGCAACCAACGCACGCAGACCCACGCACTGAGAAAAGAGAACACCAAACCCACGGCAAACATCGGCGCATCGGCCATGCTGAGCAGCGCACGTTCTTTGTAAAGGCTATAGGCCCCCGCACCGATGAGCGTCGGGATCGCCAAATAAAACGAGAAGTCCGTGGCCGCCTTGCGCGACAAGCCCAACAGCATGCCACCAATGATGGTGGCACCACTGCGGCTGGTACCCGGAATCATGGCGAGGCATTGCACCAGGCCTACTTTCAAAGCGTCGAGAGGCGACATGGCTTCCACCGCTTCAATGCGCGCCGGCTCAACGACAGGCTCTTCTTCGCCTGCAGGCTTGGCTCGGCCCCAGCCTTCGGCCCACAAAATGATGAAGCCACCGATGATGAAGGTGCTGGCCACCACCGTGGGCGTGAACAAATGCGCCTTGATGAACTTGCCAAACAACAGACCCAACACCACCGCGGGCACAAAGGCGATGAGCACATTCAAGGCAAAGCGGCGTGCCTCGATTTGCGTGGGCAAGGCCACCACGGTGCTGGCTATCTTTTGCCAGTACACCCAGATGACCGCAAAGATGGCACCCGTCTGAATGGCGATGTCAAACACCTTGGCCTTGTCATCATCTAGCCCCAGCAATGCGCCCGCCAAGATCAGGTGGCCTGTGGATGAAATAGGCAAAAACTCAGTCAATCCTTCGACCACGCCCATCACGGCGGCTTTGAGCAACACAACGATATCCATACAACTCCTTGAACGCCCTCAATTATCGAGGGTCTGCGCGCCTAAAATGGCGAGATGACGAAACCCGCCTCTCCTGCGCCAGAACAAGACCACAAACCCAGCAATTTTTTGCGCCAAATCATCGAGAACGATTTGGCCCAAGGCACCTACGCCAGCCGCCGCTGGGCGGGCAGCCCCGGTGATGCAGCGCACCACGCCAAGGGTCAGCCAGACCCTGCCAAGATTCGCACACGTTTTCCGCCCGAGCCTAACGGCTACTTGCATGTGGGCCACGCCAAAAGCATTTGCATCAACTTCGGTTTGGCGCGTGACTACGGTGGCGTCTGCCACCTGCGCTTTGACGACACCAACCCTGAAAAAGAAGACACCGAGTACGTCAACAGCATCATCGATGCCGTGAAGTGGCTAGGCTTTGACTGGAGCCAACCGGGCAACGACAAGGCCTACCAAGCCAGCGACTACTTTGACTTCATGTACCGTGCTGCCGAAGCGTTGATCGAAGCGGGCCATGCCTACGTGGACGAACAAACCCCCGAAGAAATGCGCGTGAACCGTGGCGACTTTTCGAAGCCCGGCGTGAACAGCCCTTTCCGTGCCCGCACCCCCGCTGAAAACCTCGCACGCTTTCGCGAGATGCGTGACGGCAAGCTAGCCGATGGTGCCGCCGTGCTGCGCGCCAAGATTGACATGGCCTCGCCCAACATCAACCTGCGCGACCCAGCGATTTACCGCATCCGTCGTGCCACCCACCACCACACGGGTGACACCTGGTGCATCTACCCGATGTACACCTTTGCCCACCCGATTGAAGACGCGCTGGAGCAAATCACC
Source organism: Comamonadaceae bacterium (assembly GCA_947454585.1). Lineage (GTDB taxonomy): Bacteria > Pseudomonadota > Gammaproteobacteria > Burkholderiales > Burkholderiaceae_C > Limnohabitans. Next base: position 17,530 of record CANGML010000007.1, on the reverse strand, counting down.
CACAGCATTTGCACGTTGGAGTTTGAAGACCAGCGCCCGTTCTACGACTGGCTAATGGACCGCCTGTGCGCGTGTGGCCTGCTGGCTGCGCCGGCGCCTAAGCAATACGAGTTCTCACGCCTCAACCTCACCTATGTCATCACCAGCAAACGCAAGCTGGCGCAACTGGTGAACGAAGGCAAGGTCAACGGCTGGGACGACCCCCGCATGCCCACCATCGTCGGTTTGCGCCGCCGTGGCTACACCCCGACAAGCTTGCAACTGTTTGCCGAACGCATTGGCGTCACCAAGAGCGACAGCTGGATTGACTACAGCACGCTCGAAGGCTGCTTGCGCGAATCGCTGGAGAACACCGCACACCGCGCCATGGCCGTGCTGGACCCCGTCAAACTCGTACTCACCAACTGGGACGAAGTGATGGGTGCGGGCCATCTTGAGCCTTGCACACAACCGGCGCTTCCTCACGCCGAAGAAGGTGCGGAAGTCCCCACACGCCATTTCAAAATTGGCAAAGAAGTGTGGATTGAGCGTGACGACTTCGCCGAAGTGCCGCCCAAGGGTTACAAGCGTCTTTACCCTGGTAACAAAGTGCGCCTCAAAGGCGGCTACGTCATCGCGTGCACGGGCTGCACCAAAGATGCAACGGGTCACATCACCGAGGTGCTTGCCACCGTCATCCCAGACACCAAGAGCGGCACGCCCGGCAGCGCCACCGTCAAGGCCAGCGCCGCCATCACTTGGGTGGGCGTGAACGATGGCCTCGAGGCGCAAGTCCGCCTGTATGACCGCTTGTTCACCGATGCCCAACCCGATGCAGGCGGCAAAGACTTCCTCGCCGCCCTCAACCCCGAGAGCCTCAAAGTAGTGACCGCCTATGTGGAGCCCTCATTGGCCCACGTGCCCGCCAGCACGCACTTTCAGTTTGAACGCCACGGCTACTTTGTGACCGACCGCGTGGACCATGCGGGTGGGAAATTGGTGTTCAACAAAATCACGGGACTCAAGGACACTTGGGCCAAGTGATGCTCGCTGCGCTAAACAAACGATTGGCTCAGCTGCCCCATGTCACCTGCCAAGAATCGCCGCTTGGCGTCCTCCAATTGGGCAGCGGTGTTCATCACCATGGGGCCACCAAAAACCAGCGGCTCATGCAAGGGTCTTCCGCAAAAGAGCACCATGCGCACAGGCGCATGCGCGGCAACGATCACCAATTGCCCAGGATTGGGAGCAAAGCGTACTGCGGCTAACCCCGTTGCATCAAAGCCTGCTAATTGGCCTTGGTTCAGCACACCAAAAGCATTCCATCCGGGGGGCAAATCAAGGACAAGGGTGGCGTTGGGCTCAAGCGACACGTCCCATAACGCGCATGCCGTTCGGGGTTGCACTGGCGAGGACACTGCGCCAAGTTGGCCGACCAAGACCCGCACCGAAGCACCTTCAAAGCGCACCACAGGCACCACGTCCGCTTCCAGGTGATAGGTGCGGGCGGGTGCAAGCTTGTGGCTGGAATGTAAGTTCACAAAAATTTGTAAGCCCTGACATTCCACGCCGGGTTCCATGGGAACTTCCTCGTGCATGATGCCGCGCGCAGCCTCTGTCCAGTGCAGGCTACCGGGGTGAATGAGGCTGTGGTCGCCGTGGCTGTCACGGTTGACAAATCCACCGGCCGACTCGGGCAACATATAAGTGACCGCAGACATACCGGCATGCGGATGAGGCGGGAAATACGGTTGCGCCATCCAAAAGCAATCGCAACCTAAAAACGGATCTAGCGAGGCCCCAAGCACATGCGCATGCAGTTGTGCGATGCGTAACCCAGCACTGCGGCGCATGGGTGTCATGGGAAGAACTGCCTCAATCGAACTCACAGTGACGCACCTGGATTCATTCTTGAGTAGTTTTTATAAACAAGATTTCTAAACCACCTGTGCCCAGGGTCCGAATGAACGCGGTCGTGCCAAAACTGACAGACGTCAGCAATAGGCGCTTCAAATGGCAAAGGAAAAAATGCCAAGGACTCACTAGCCATCAGACTTTCCGCCAAACGCTTAGGTACACAGGCGATCAAATCACTCGCCGCAACTATCTCAGCGATGCCTAGACCGTGCGCTAACTCAACCACCACCTGCCGACGTTTGTTGTGTTGCATGAAAAGGTCATCAAGAAACATGTCGAAACTGTCGTGACTCGCCGCTGGGGGCAAATAGACGGCATGCCTGGCATTCAAAAAGGTATTGAGCGACAAGCCCTTCTTTAAAAGGTGGTGGTCTTTTCTGCCTAGGACTACATAACTTTTGCTGAATAAGCGCTGCTGATGAAACCCAGCTTGGAATCTGTCAAATGTTCCAATGGCTAAATCAATTTCACCTTCCGCCATCATCGACTGCGCAACGCGGGGAGAAACGTTGACCAAGGAAATGGTGACCTTGGGTGCTACCTTCATCAGCGTCGTCACCAGATTGGGCATCAGAATCAATTGCCCTACGTCACTGATGTAGATTTTGAAATTCTTTGAACTGCTGGAAGGCTCAAAAGCCTTGACCGACTCTATGGCGAGTTGAATTTGCGTCAATGACTCCTGAATGGGACCCGCTAATTGCTCTGCAAGGGCGGTAGGCATCATCCCAGCAGGAGATGCAACAAATAACTTGTCATTGAAATGGTCGCGTAATCTTTTCAGACCATTCGAAATGGCCGATTGCGACAAATTCAACTCTTCACCCGCGAGCGTCACATGACGCTTACGCATCACTGCACAAAAAACGTGGAGAAGGTTGAGGTCTACATTATTGGTGTGCGACGTTTTCTTCAAGGCAACTCAAATTCAAGGAATAGTTTTTCATCCAGTCGACAAAACTTTGCAACTGATTTTTTATCAAGACACTGGTTTCGTGATCGGTACAAACACCAGCTGGCGAAAATTTTTCATGAACTTTCCCAATGAAGACTTCGGGTTTGATCATGACACGTGAATCCGTCGCCTCAAAAATACGCCGAAGCTCGTACTGAACTCTGACACCTCCCAAATGACCTGTAGAGGCAGAAATCAACATCACAGGCATCTTTAACAAGGGTTTATTGGGCATGCGAGACATCCAATCAACGGTGTTCTTGAGTCGTGCTGGCACTGAATGGTTGTATTCAGGTGAGGCGATGATGAGTCCGTGGCTCTGTGCAATAAGCGCGGATAGATTGCTTATCTCATTAGAAAAAGGCAGTGCTTCTGCACGGTCTTCATAAAACGGAATTTTTGAAATATCAAATAAGTGAAGATCAACCAGGTCATGGAACTCAACCCGGATGTGGTTCAAAACCATTTGGTTGTATGAGTTGGCACGACAAGAGTTTGTCAAGCCTACGAGATGGAATTTTTGATGACTATCCATGTCATGCTTCACTTACAACGACAGTCATAGTGCCCAGTCCTTCTGCAGAGGCGAGCAGCACATCACCTGGCCTAATCGGACCGACACCTTGGGGCGTACCCGTCATGAGCACATCGCCGGGTAGCAGCGTGTAAAAACTAGACGCGTATTCAATTAACTCAGCGACTGACATGACCATGTCTGACGTATTGGCGTCTTGTTGCATGACGCCGTTCACCTGGAGTTTCAAATGAACATTCGTAGGGTCAACGGCTTCATCTGCTGACACAAACCATGGCCCTAGCACCGTGTAGGTATCGATTGATTTTCGAAAACTTCGATCCTCTGATCCGCGCACCGTGATGTCTAACCCTAGGCAATAGCCAGCCACATAGTCGAGTGCATTTTCTTTACTAACGCAAGTTGCCGTCTTTCCAATGACGGCACACAACTCAATTTCATGATCAGTGCGTCGATCTAAAAATCGTTGTCTGATGCCATCACTCGCACCCACCACAGAGGACGGCGCCTTCAAGAATAAACCTGCCTTACGAATGTCCGTGATGATGTGCCCGAATGCTTGCCCATTGCTCTGCATCTCTTCAACATGTGCCTTGTAATTAATGGGGGCCGCTACCACCTTGCTGGGGTTTGAGATAGGACTGTTGAGATGAACTTCCGACAAGTGATAAGCCCGGGCTTTAACCCTGACTTCCTCAAGTTGAGCAGGAGGCATCGCCTGAAGCGCGGATAGGACTTCTAGCGTGTCATGCGACGGGACCGATGATGTGATGTCATAAATCGTCTCATCGATGAGCACACCTACCTTTGAACCATTAAATCTAGCGATTTTCATTTTTAAATTTGCTTTACAAAGTTACTGTGCATCGCCTGCTTCATGGCCGCAGTTGGTAGATCAGAAAAAGCCCACTGATCCATTCTTTCCGGTGGCCTGATCCATTGCTCTGGCTTACCAGGAATGTAATTGGGATCGGTGATACGTTGGAGTTCAGCGGTGTATTCGGTGGCGTAACCATCAGGATCTAAAAAATACGCAAACACGTTATCCCCTGGCCCATGTCGTCCTATACCCCATTGGATTTTGTGTCCCGCGAGTTTGAGTCGGCCCACGCCGAACATCAACTCATTCCAACTTTTCATCTCAAACGCAAAGTGATTCAAACCAGAAACATCTTCTTGCGCCACGGCAATGGAATGATGCTCCGAATTGCACCGCAAAAAAGTCATCTTCTTTGTTTGATCACTGATCTTGAAATGTAGGACATCCGTGAAGAAGCGAATTAAGGTCTCAGCATTTTTAGAATTTAAAACCACATGCGATAGTTTGAGGGGGAACGTCTCACTCGGTTCTTCATGCGCATAGTCCTCACGTTCCGCGACGACTTTATGGACGTTGCCATCTGGATCTTCAAAAGAAAATCCCCATCCACCCCCGGGGCTGCCTAACTTACGCGGTGGCTCTTCAACCGTCACAGAGGCTGCTACCAATTGGGCATACAAATGCTGCAATGCCTCTACAGTACTTGTGCCCCAAGTGATGCTCACCAAGCCAGCTTGTTGGCCTGGCTCCAAGACTAAGACATGATGGTCAATGCCTTTCGCACGAAGCCACACAGAGCCTCGGCGATCCGCAACTTGTGTGAGGCCCCAGGTGTTTGTATAAAAATCCAATGAGCGATCGATGTCAGTCGCCGTGACTGTCAGCGCGCGCAATCGGTCAATACGTGATGAGGAGCTGGACATATTTTCTTTTTATTTCTGAACCATGCCAACGAATTTATCGTTATCAATAACAGTCGACCACATCGGGAAAATACTGTTCAGCATGGATTGCGACATCTCAGGGAAGAAGCCCAGCATGGACTCACGCAGTGCATAGACGTGGTAGCCCAGGTCATAAGCGGCGATCACCGTCGCGTAGACGCATACGTCCGTAGTAAAACCTGCAACCGCGACGTTTTTAATGCCCTTAGAACGCAAAATTTCGTTAAGGCCTGTACCCCCAAATGCACTGACTTGGATACGTGGGGCTAAGAACAAATCTTTGTATTCAGGCTTGGGCATCAAGGGTTCATAGTAAGCCGCCTCTTTGCTGCCAACCTTCCATGCTTTGCGCATCAGTTGTCCGCGATGGAAGCCGCCTGGATTGGTCCAATCGAGTTCGCGATGATCTTGTGTGTAGCCTTCGGTGACGTGAATGATCCAAGCGCCTTTCTCACGGGCCTCATTCACCATCTTGACTGTTTTATCGAGCATGCCCTTGTCGTAATCAGGCTTGAACTTTTGATACCACGCACCATCGGGATTCACAAAATTGCCTTGGAAATCGACCAAGATCACGGCAGTCTCTGAAGCCTTCAAACTCGTTGGGAGAGGCGGAACTGTTTGGGGTTGCGATTGGGACAAAGCCAAGCCACTCACAGCGCTCAGCACTAATGCCAGCAAAGACTTAGACATCGATTGCAGTAAAGAATTTTTCATAAGGTCTCCAAGTGATAAGGGCTTGAATGCTATGAATTAAAGCGCCTCACATCAATTGATTTGAGGTGATTCTTGGTATTCACATTAGAAATGGCGATTGCATTGACTTTGCGAATGACGCCAGTCACAGTCGCACAGTCATCCTTCGGAGTTAACGTCAATGAAACGTCAAGTAGTCAGTTGCATCACCCTAGCCATGTCGATTTTCGCTGCAAGCGTCATGGCTCAAGCGGACTTTCCAAACAAGCCGATCACCATTGTGGTTCCCTATTCCCCTGGCGGCGTTTCCGACGCTATTGGAAGAGGCGTTGCGCAAAAGTTATCGCAGGATTTAAAAACACAAGTGGTGGTGGATAACAAAGCGGGAGGCAACACCTTGATTGGTGCCTCGCACGTTGCCAAGTCCACCCCTGATGGCTACACATTGCTGCTCACAGCTGAGGCCACTTTGACGCTTAACCCGCTGATTTATGCCAAGCTCCCCTACGACGTAGATAAAAACTTTGCACCGATCATCGCCATTGCACAAGTGCCGCAAAGTTTGATCATCAGTCCTAAATTGGGCATTGCGAACTATCAGGACTTTGTGGCTTACACCAAAAAGAACGCTGGGAAAGTTTCCTACGCCACGCTAGGTGTCGGGTCAACAGCACATCTTAATTTTGAGATGTTTCAACGTACGGTCGGCTTGTCCATGCACGACATACCGTTCAAAGGCGCCTCCGTGGCTATCAATGATTTGATTGGTGGCCATGTCGACGCCATGATTGTTTCAACGGGCCTCATCGCCGCTCAATCAAAAAGCGGCAATCTACGCGTATTGGCTACGGCAGGAAACAAACGGTCTCCCTTACTCCCTGAAGTACCGACATTTAAGGAGGTCGGCGTTTCAAACTTTTACCCATCCTCTTGGTTTGCTTTGTTAGCGCCAGCGGGAACGCCACCTGAAGTGGTTCAAAAGTTAAATGTCGCAGTGAACAAGCTATTAAAAGATGACGCCCTCAAGGCTTCTTTGTTCGACAAGTTTTCTCTGGAAACCATGGGCGGTAGTCCGGAATCACTCAGAGCCTTGATTCGAAGCGATACCGAAAGAATGGTGCCGGTCGTCAAAGACTTAAACATCAAACTGGACTAGTGCCTAAAGCATTTCAATAGAAGGGTTGAACATGTCGCAAATTGCTTTGTATGTGAACGGTATCCAACAAAAAATTGATAGCCCACCAGATACCCCATTGCTCTGGGCCTTGCGTGATGAGCTCAACCTAACGGGCACTAAATTCGGCTGTGGTGCATCGCTTTGCGGGGCCTGCACCGTGTTGATTGAGGGTGTTCCCAGTCGCTCTTGTCAACGGCCAGTTTCCACGCTATCGGGTCAGGAAATTCAAACCATTGAAGGACTCCATAGCAAAGAAGCGACAGCTATTCGTCAGGCTTGGACGGAGCTCAATGTCGTGCAATGCGGCTGGTGCCAATCCGGACAAATTGTGTCAGCAACGGCGTTGCTAAAAAAGAATTCAACGCCCAGTGCGCTGCAAATTGATCAAGCCATGCGTGGTAATTTGTGCCGCTGTGGCACCTATCCTCGAATCAAAAAAGCGATTCATCTGGCCGCTGACATCTTAAAAAAACTTGGGTAAAGACATGAACTCGCAGCACGATAAACATGATTTGATGAACAGTTCTCGTAGAAGCTTCCTCCAAGCGAGCGTTGCTACTGGCGGAGGCTTGCTACTGACGGTGAGTTTCCCCAGCCTGAGTCAAGACCGTGGCTTGGTTGAAACGCCGCCTCAACCCCATGTATTTCTGACCATCAAGCCCGACAACACCGTCGTGATCAAAATCAAGCACCTCGATATGGGGCAAGGCACGGTCACGGGTCTGGCATCCATCGCAGCAGAAGAGTTAGATGCAGATTGGGACTTGGTCCGCTATGAATACGCTGCGGCAGACATCACAAAATTTAAAAATGGGCTACTGGGCGTTCAAGGCACGGGCGTCTCTACATCCATCGCCAATTCTTGGAACGAACTGCGAAAAGCTGGAGCAGCCGCTCGCCAAATGCTCATTGCAGCTGCGGCAGCGCATTGGAAGGTGCCACTTGAGGAAATATCAACTGAGAAAAATAAACTCATCCACAAGAAAAGCTCGCAAACTATCACTTATGGCTTCGCCGCTAAAAAAGCAGCGGAGATGCCTGTTCCGCAAAACGTCGGTTTTAAAAACAGCAGCGCCTATCAATTAGTAGGTCAACCTTCAATTCGTAAATTAGACAGCGCAGATAAGACAACCGGAAAAGAAATATTCGGGCTCGATTTCAAGCTTCCCGGGATGGTGTATGCCACGTTAGCCAGACCCCCCAAGTTTGGTGCCAAATTAACGTCCTTTGATGCAACCAAAACGCTGGCGATGCCTTCTGTGTTGGATGTGATGCCAACCAAATTTGGCGTTGCGGTGATTGCCTCTAACACCTGGGCCGCGATGAAGGGGCGTGAAGCCTTGACCCTCGTTTGGGACTTCAAAGAGGCTGAGGAAAGAAGTACCGATCAAATGCTGAAAGATTTGAAAGCTCTTTTAGCGCAACCCGCACCCGTCGCGAAACAAAGTGGCAACGAGATTGATGGACTTGAGACATATTTTTCTATCAAGTCTGCTGAGTATTCATTTCCATTTTTAGCACATGCCCCCATGGAGCCTTTGAATGCGACCGTCGAGCTGACGGCGACTGGTGCAAATCTTTACACAGGTTGTCAATTCCAAACTGTGGATCAAATGGCGGTAGCACAGGAACTAGGACTTCAACCCGCTCAGGTCAACGTGGTCACACTGATGGCGGGTGGCTCATTTGGCAGAAGGGCCAACCCTGCTTCTGATTACGTTCGTGAAGCGGCGGTGGTTGCCAAAGCTTATGCCAAAGCACCTGTTAAGTTGGTGTGGAACCGACAAGACGATTTACACGGTGGTTACTACCGTTCCATGTTTGTCCATCAAGTCAAGACCGCCACCAACAAGGCTGGTGAAGTGGTTGCCTGGGATCACAAAGTGGCGGGCCACTCGATTGCTGAAGGGACAGGATTCGCTAGATTCTTAGTGAAAAATGGCATTGACCATACGTCACAAGAGGGATCATTTGAGAATAAGTATGCGCTGCCGAATTTCAAATGCACCGTCAGCACTGCGCCCAAAAAAGTTCCTGTTTTGTGGTGGCGATCTGTTGGGCACACACACGGTGTGTATGTCACTGAAACCATGGCTGATGAGATGGCCGTCAGTGAGAAATCAGATCCGCTAGCCTGGAGATTAGGCCGTCTTAAACACAATGAAAGGCTCAGCCGTGTGATTCAAGAAGTCGGGAAAAAATCCAATTGGCACCAAAAACAAGCCCTTCATCACGGACGCGGTATGGCAGCCCACAGTTGCTATGGAAGCCACATAGCGCATGTCGTTGAAGTGGAACAGTTAAAGACAGGCAAGCTCAAAATATCCCGCGTTGTGTGTGTGATCGACTGCGGCATTGGCGTCAATCCCGACATCATCAAAGCACAAGTCGAAGGTGGTGTTGCGTTTGCTTTGTCAGCTGCTTTGTTTCAGAAAATCACCTTCAAAGATGGCCTCGTCCAACAAGACAACTTCCATCAATACCCTATGCTTTCCATGAAAGACATGCCGCAGGTTGACGTCCATATCCTTGAAAGCCAAGCGCCCCCAACAGGTGTGGGTGAGCCAGTTGTTCCCACCGTAGCGCCTGCGCTGGCCAATGCTATTTTTTCAATCACAGGAAAACGTATGCGATCGCTCCCGTTCAGTGATTCTGGAATTAATTTAGCCTAGATTGACGGGCAATTTCTTGGGTATGCTGTGCCTTTAAAGGATTTTTAAATGTCAACGCTTCTCGACAAATTGCAATGGCGCTACGCCGCCAAAAAAATGGACGCCTCCAAGGCCGTGCCACAAGACAAAGTAGAGCGCATCATTGAGGCGGCTCGACTAGCGCCTACATCGAGCGGCTTGCAGCCGTTTGAAATTGTGTTGGTCACCAACCCCGAGGTGCGGGCCAAGATTCAGGCCAGCGCCAATGGTCAAGCGCAGATCACCGAAGGCTCACACCTGTTGGTGTTTGCCGCATGGGACACCTACACGGCCGAACGCATCAACATGATGTTTGACCTGCACAACACGCAGCGCGGTGGCACCAACGAAGGCTGGGAAAACTACCGCCAAATGTTGCTGACCAACTACCCCGCTCGCGATGCGCACGTCAATTTCGAACACGCCGCGCGTCAAGCCTATATCGGCTTGGCTGCCGCGTTGATCGCCGCAGCCTTTGAAGAAGTCGACAGCACCCCCATGGAAGGCTTCAAACCTGCTGCGGTAGACGAGATCTTGAACTTACCCGCACGCGGTTTGCGTAGCGTGGCCCTCATGCCGCTGGGCTACCGCTTGGCTGAAAAAGATTGGCTCGCACCGCTGAAGAAGGTGCGTCGCCCGCGCGAGCAGTTCGTCACCGAAGTGAAGTAACTACTACTTCTCGACGGGATTGGCCGTCAACAAGTTCGCCGAGTAAGCGCGCATGAATTCGCGCGCTTTTTCAGGCTTTGTCGTGAGCCACGCGTCATACGCACCCTCACCCAAGATGACGGGCATGCGCTTTTCATTGCCGTTGTGTTGGTAGCGGTGTAGCAAGGCGTGGCTGTTGGCATTCACTGTCAGCAGCGTGAAGCTGATGATTTCTGCGCCGTCTTTGGCCCAGCGCTCCCACAAACCTGCCACGCCCATCGGCTTGCCGTCCACACGGCTGATGCGCGTGGGCACCGCTTTGCCGCTGCGCCAGTCATCTTCAAAAAACGCCATCATGGGCACGATGCAGCGCTGGCCTGCCAACCACGCGTCGCGAAAGTTATTGGAGGTGGTGACGGTTTCTGAGCGGACATTGACCATCTTGGTGGAACGCAATTTAGCGTCTGACGCCGACTTGACCCACTGCGGCACAAAACCAAACTGACCTACGCCGATTTCGCGCACGGGCTTTGCTTCAGGTACAGCGCCTTCAACCGCCGACGCATTGCGCACAAACACCCCAAGCTTGCGCGGCCACAGGTCGCGCTCAAGGGGTAGTTCAGGGGCTGCCACATCAAAGGCATCGGGGTAAAGCGCAGCGTGTTGCACGCTCTCAAAATGGGCAGTCATGCAGCCATGGTAGCCGCGTGCGCTACGCTACTGCCATGCTGATTCGTTTTAACAAGCCCTATGGCGTGCTGAGCCAATTCACTCCCGAAGGAAAATGGCGTGGCCTGAAAGATTTCATCACCGTGCCTGGCGTGTACGTGGCGGGCCGCTTAGACGCCGACAGCGAAGGGCTGTTGCTGCTGACCGATGACGGCCAACTGCAAGCGCGCATTGCCGACCCGCGCTTCAAGATGGAAAAAACCTACCTCGCGCAAGTCGAGGGCATCGCCGATGAGGCCGCACTGCAAGTCCTGTCCAACGGCGTGATGCTCAACGATGGCATGACCCTCCCCGCACGCGCCCGCGCTGCAGCGGCCCCAGCTTTCCTGTGGGAACGCGACCCGCCCATTCGTGTGCGACAAACGAAACCCACTTCATGGATCGAACTCAGCCTTCGTGAGGGCCGCAACCGCCAAGTCCGCCGCATGACCGCCGCCGTGGGCTTACCCACACTGCGTTTGATACGCACCCACATCGGCCCCTACAACGTGTCTGACTTACCTTCCGGAACGTGGCAAGAAACACCATAAGAACCCAAATAAGGTATGATAAAACCCATTATGGGTATATTTAATGTCAACACGCTTGCCGATGCTTTGTTTCCGAAAGTGCGTCAGCGCGTGCTGGGCGTTTTATTTGGGACGCCCGACAAAAGCTTTTACGCCAACGAAGTGATCGCGCTCGCAAAGTCGGGCACCGGTGCTGTCCAGCGCGAGCTGGCCGACCTGTCACAAGTGGGTTTGATCACCATCACCAAGATAGGCAATCAAAAACACTTTCAAGCCAACACGCAGTCGCCGGTGTACGCCGAGTTGCGAGGCTTGGTACTTAAAACCATGGGGCTGGCAGATGTGCTGCGCAACGCTTTGACCCCTGTGGCCGACCGCATTGACGCCGCATTTGTGTATGGCTCAATGGCCAACCAACAAGACACCGCACAGAGTGATGTGGACGTGCTGCTGGTCAGCGCCACGCTCAGCTATGCAGAAGTATTCACCGCGCTTGAGGGGGCCAGCCAACAACTCAAGCGCAACATCAATCCAACGCTATTTACACCCGACGAATTTGCCCATCGCCTCGACCAAGATCAAGCCTTCATCACGCGCGTGATGCAGCAGCCCAAGATTTGGTTAATTGGAGCAAATGAATGGACAGCACCTCGCTTGACAACCTCAGTGGTCCCGGCAAAGCGCTCAAGGCGGAAGGGCCCGACAAGTTAGAAATTGCAGGCCTGATACGAACAGGCACAGCGCGTTTGCAAGACGCATACAACGAAGGCCTTGCGTTAGAGAGCAGATTCGATTTGGCCTACAACGCAGCGCACGCGCTCTGCTTGGCCGCGCTGAGGCGCAAGGGCTATCGCCCCAGCAACCGTTTCATCGTATTTCAGGTATTACCCCACACGCTAGGCCTTGGCTCAGAAGTTTGGCGAATGCTTGATAAATGCCACAACACACGCAACCTAGGCGAGTATGAAGGCATGCTGGATGTGAATGAACGCTTGGTTGCTGACTTGATCACTGCGACGCAGCGCGTACGAGACGCACTTCACGAACGGCAACACTGATGTGTCATACCATTCCCTCATCTCGTTCCGAGATAATTACAAAAGAAGGTGATATGGCCAAAGGCGAACAACACAGCAAAAAAATGACGAAGAAGCCTAAAAAGGACACGTCACCGCCCAAGACTTCTGTCTCGGACCGTCCTAACCCACCCACCACCTACGTCGCACCACGCGGCAAGATCAAGAACAAGTAATGCCCACCGCCGCACTCGCCACGCTTCGCCACGCGCTTGCGACATTGCGCAGCGACGCCAGCACAGACCGTGTCTTCATCACCACAGCGCGCTCGCAAGAGGCGCTATTCAAGGTCTTGCCGCCCAAATTTGAAGAAGTTTGGCTAGGGCTAGTCGACCGATTGGAATCGAGCGCCTTGTTCAATGAAGAAAGTTGCTCCTTCAGCCAAACTGATTTGCTAGACAGCTTAGCGATGGTGCTGGACAAGGCCGAAGCGAGCCTGCAAAAACAACCATGACTGCCCCAGATACGTTTCAAATCTTCACGGTGAAAGTGGCGCCTGCTGGCCTGCAATACGACGTGGAAGGTGACCTCACCTTGCTAGAAGCAGCAGAGATCTCACGCATTGAGCTGCCCAGTTCTTGCCGCAATGGCACCTGCCGCACCTGTGTCTGCCGCTTGGTGCGTGGCGAAGTGACGTACACCATTGAGTGGCCAGGCCTGAGTGCCGAAGAAAAAGCCGAAGGCTATGTGCTGCCCTGCGTGGCACGCCCCACCACCGATGTGGTGCTGGAACAAAGCCAAGCCCGCGCCACATGAATCCGATTTACGAAGACGAACACCTGTTGGTGTTTGAAAAACCCAGTGGCTTGTTGTCTGTGCCGGGTCGCGGACCTGACAAGCAAGACTGCTTGTCTAAGCGCGTACAAGACATCTACACCGATGCGCTGGTGGTGCACCGCCTCGACCAAGACACCTCAGGTCTCATCGTGATGGCGCGCGGCATCGAGGCGCAACGCCGCATCAGCCGTTTGTTTGAAACCCGTCAGGTGAGCAAGCGCTACATCGCGGTGGTGGCCGGCAACCCGTTACTCACTCAAGCGCATGTGCCCACCCACGAAGCCGGCTGGCGTGCCATTGAAGGCAACATCTTGCTCGACTGGGAACGCCGCCCCATCCACATCATTCACCCAGATGGCAAGCCCAGTCTTAGCTTGTGGCGCCTGCTGCAGGCCGGTGACCAGGCCAGCTTGATTGAGCTCGAGCCCTTCACGGGTCGCACCCACCAGCTGCGTGTGCACATGCAAAGCTTGGGGCACCCCATGCTGGGCGACTCGCTCTATGCGCCGCCAGACATCCAAGCGCTCACGCCGCGGCTGATGCTGCACGCGCAAGACATCGGGTTTCCCCACCCTTTCAGCGAAGAACCCTTGGCCTTCAGCGCGCCCGTGTCTTGGTCTGCGGCAAACCCCTATGTTTTAAAGTGAACGGCGTAAGACATCTGTAGTCCAAGCGGCGCAAACTTATTTGGTTTTATTTTTCAAGAGGAGACAGCAATGCGTGAAGTCGTCGTCGTCAGCGGAGTTCGTACAGCCATCGGTACTTATGGTGGCAGCCTGAAAGACACCCCCCCCACCGAGCTGGCCGCCCAAGTGGTGCGCGAGTCCTTGGCCCGTGCCCATGTGGAAGGCAAGGATGTAGGTCATGTGGTGTTCGGCCATGTGGTCAACACGGAACCCAAAGACATGTACTTGTCACGCGTGGCCGCCATCAACGGCGGTTGCGCCGAAGGCACCCCCGCCTTCAACGTGAACCGTTTGTGCGGCTCTGGCTTGCAAGCCATCGTGAGCGCCAGCCAATCCATCCTGCTGGGTGACTGCGACATCGCCATTGGCGGCGGAGCTGAAAACATGAGCCGCGGCCCCTACGCCTCTTTGAGTGCCCGCTGGGGCGCACGCATGGGCGACACCAAGATGGTCGACATGGTGGTCGGTGCCTTGCACGACCCCTTCCACACCATCCACATGGGCGTCACCGCTGAAAACGTGGCGGCCAAATTTGGCATCACGCGCGAGATGCAAGACGCTGCCGCAGTCGAGAGCCACAACCGCGCCCAACGCGCCACCGAGGCGGGCTACTTCAAAGACCAAATCGTGCCGGTGATGCTCAAGAGCAAAAAAGGCGAGGTGGCTTACGCCACCGACGAACACTTCCGCCCCAACTGCAAGCTGGAAGACATGGCCAAATTGAAGCCCGTGTTTGTCAAAGAAAACGGCACGGTCACCGCAGGGAACGCCTCTGGCATCAACGACGCCGCAGCGGCTGTGGTCTTGATGGAAGCCAAAACCGCACAAGCCCGCGGTGCCAAGCCGCTCGCCCGTTTGGTGTCCTACGCCCACACCGGCCTCGACCCCAAAATCATGGGCATGGGCCCGGTGTCCGCCTCTCGTCTGGCACTGCAAAAAGCTGGCCTGACCACCCAAGACATGGACGTGATTGAAGCCAACGAAGCCTTTGCTGCACAAGCCTGCGCGGTCACCCAAGAGCTGGGCCTGGACCCCGCCAAAGTCAACCCCAACGGCTCAGGCATTTCTTTGGGTCACCCCATTGGCGCAACCGGCGCTTTGATCACGGTCAAAGCTCTACACGAACTGCAACGCATCCACGGCAAGTACGCTTTGGTCACCATGTGTATTGGTGGCGGCCAAGGGATCGCTGCCATTTTTGAGCGTCTTTGATCCTCGATGAACCGCCCTACCGAGGACCGCTTGATGCAGCGCGAAGCCAACCAGTTCGCCCTGTTAACTCAAGCGCGGTTCGGGCCGTTTTTCTGGACGCAGTTTTGCGGTGCGGCGAACGATAACCTCTTCAAGTTCGCCTTCACCGTGATGGTGACGTACCAGCTGAGCGTGAGCTGGTTGCCCGTCTCTTTGGCGGGCTTGGTGATCGGGGCGCTGTTCATCCTGCCCTACTTGTTGTTCTCGGCCACCAGCGGGCAACTGGCCGAGAAGTATGCGCACACCGTCATCATGCGCTGGGTGAAAAACTGTGAAATCGGCATCATGGGACTGGCTGCTGTGGGCTTTATGACGCAACAGGCCGCCGTTTTATTGCTCTGCACGTTTTTGATGGGCCTGCACTCCACCGTATTTGGGCCCGTGAAGTATTCCTACCTGCCTCGCGTGCTGGACACGCACGAGCTCACTGGCGGAAACGGCATGACCGAGATGGGGACCTTTGTGGCCATTTTGTTGGGTAATGTGGCGGGGGGCTTGCTGGTGGCGCTACCCGAGGTGGGCCACATCACCGTGTCGGTCGCCTGCATGGCGGTCGCCATCTTCGGTCGCTGGATGAGTGGACGTATTCCCGCACTGAGCGCCACCCACCCCGAACTCGGCATCAATTGGAACCCCATCACTGAAACCCTGCACAACCTCCGCTTGGCGCGCGCCAATCCCAAAGTGTTCCGCACCTTGTTGGGCATCAGCTGGATGTGGTTTTTTGGCGCTGTGTTTTTAAGTCAGTTCCCCAGCTTCGCCAAAGAGGTGTTGCACGGCGACGCGCAGGTGGCGTCGCTGTTGCTGGTGTTGTTTTCGGTGGGCATTGGCGCCGGCTCCCTCTTGTGCGAAGCCTTGAGCCGTGGCCGCGTCGAGATTGGCTTATCGCCCTTGGGGGCCATCGGCATGAGCTTGTTTGCAGTAGATTTGTATGTTGCCTCAACAGGCCTGCCAACATCTGCGTTGATGGACATCCGCACGTTTGTGTCACACAGCGCGCACTGGCGACTCATGGCTGATTTGCTGCTGCTGAGCCTGTTCACAGGCATCTACAGCGTGCCTATGTATGCCCTGATTCAAGTCGACAGCGAAGCCACTGAAGTGGCGCGCATCATTGCGGCCAACAACATCATCAATGCGCTGTTCATGATTGCCAGCGCGTTGATTGCTGGAGCGATGCTGAGTGCCAACATGACCATTCCCGATATCTTTTTGTGGACCGGCGTCGCCAACGCCTTGGTCACCCTGACCATATTCTTGGCTGAGCCGAGTTATCTACAACGGTTTGCGGCTTGGCTACGTGGGGTTTGACCCAACGCAAGCACGGACAATCTTTTTACAATTAAGCTCTCGCTCTGTGTTCGTCCCCTATCGAAAGCATGTATGTCTGAAACGCTCACCGCCCCCTTGTCTACCCGCGAAGTCACCCTGGCTTGGTCTGATGCTTTGTCGCTCGAGCTTGACTTCATGGACGACACGCACCGCGAGTTTGTGGACTTGCTGGCCGCCACCGAGCTGGCCGACGACGACACCTTGGTGGAGCGATTTGCCGCCTTGATCGCCCACACCGAAGACCACTTTGGTGGCGAAGACAAATGGATGAAAGACACCCATTTTTCATCGAGCAACTGCCACACCATGCAGCACAACGTCATCCTCGAAGTGATGCGCGAAGGCTTACGCCGCGGCCGCGACAAAGGTGACATGGCCTTGGTTCGCCAAATGGCGCATGAGCTGGGCCTATGGTTCCCGCAACATGCCCAAACCATGGATGCCGCCTTGGCCCTGCATTTGCGCCGTGTGGGCTATGACGCCGAAACGGGCATCGTTTCAAAGCCCGAGGCTTTGCCTGAAGATGAGATTCACGGCAGCGGGAGCTGTGCTTAACTTTCTTTTGTTTTTGTTTTTGCTTTGGCGTGAGGCGGCTCATGCAACTTGGGCGCCTTGTTGCGCTCATGTCCCCCGAGAGGCGCTTAAGCGCCTCTCTCCTCCTTGACTTCGCTCCACAAGACACCCAAGCTGCACGAGCCTTTGGGTGTGCGAACAAACGTTTTCGCTGGCGAAAAGAGGGGTTTGGGTATCTGTTGTAGCGAAGTCAAGGAGGAGATTCAGGCGTTGCCTGAATCGGGGGACATGAGCGT